>JBILYW010000511.1:0-3310 GCA_044377555.1 Pseudomonas sp. | reverse complement strand
GGCTGGATGCGGACAGGCAGCAGTTGGTAATTGAACAGGCGGTAGTAACAGCGAAGATCTAATCCTGTGGGAGCGAGCCTGCTCGCGAAGAGTATTACGACTGTGTAACGCCCTTCGCGAGCAAGCTCGCTCCGCATCTGCTACTTAGTTGCTACGCAAACTCTCAAGCAGCTTGTGACTCGGGTAGCCATCTGCTGGCCAGCCCATGGCTTGCTGTGCGCTGCGAATCGCCTTGCGGGTGTTGGCGCCAATAATGCCGTCTGCATTGCCCGCATCGTAGTTGCGCTGGCTAAGCAGGGTTTGCAACTCGATCCGCTCGGAGCGGCTCAAAGGGCGGTCGTCTTTAGGCCAGTCACCTTTTATCGTACCGCCACCATTGAAGCGTTCGGACAACAAGCCCACGGCCAGTGCATAGGACGAAGAGTTGTTGTAACGCAGGATGGCGCGGAAGTTATCCAGCACCAGGAACGCCGGGCCACGGTAGCCCGCAGGCAGCAGCAGGGTAGCGGTCAACTGCTCTGAGCCTGCGGAACTGGCAGGGAGAGTGACCCCCAGCTTGCGCCATTCATCGACGCTTTTTTTGACCGTACCATCGGCCAGAGCGTAGTCAAAGCCGGCAGGCAGTGTGACTTCAAAGCCCCACGGCTGTCCTTGCTTCCAGCCTGAGCTTTGCAGGTAATGGGCAGTAGACGCCAAGGCATCAGCCGAGCTGTTCCAGATATCCCGACGGCCATCACCATCAAAATCCACAGCGTGGGTTTCATAGGTGGTGGGGATAAATTGGGTCTGGCCCATGGCACCGGCCCAGGAACCGAGCATTTTTTCAGGGCTGATATCGCCCTCCTGAATGATCTTCAGGGCGGCAATCAGTTGGCTTTGGGCGAACTCCGGGCGACGGCCTTCGTAGGCCAGGGTGGCCAGCGAACGAATGACCGACTTGTTGCCCTGGAACGAACCGAAGTTGCTTTCCATGCCCCATACAGACACCAGGGCCTGGCGATCGACGCCATAACGCTGTTCGATGCGGCTCAGCAGTTCGGCATTTTGCTCCAGCAAACGCTGGCCATTACGCACACGCAAAGGCGACAGGGCACCCTCGAGGTACTCCCACACTGGGCGGCTGAATTCGGGCTGGCTGCGATCGGCCTTGATGACGCCCATGTCGGGGGTAATGCCGATAAACGCGTTATCGAACACCAGCGGGTTGATCCCGGCTTTCAGGGCCCGGTCCCGGAAATTGGCTTGCCACTCGGCGAAGCTCTGAGCGGGCTGGACAAAGGGGGCTGCATCGGTGCTTGGTGCGCTGGTGGTCACCGCTGGGGCGGGAGGCGTCACAGGCAGGGGTTGAGCATCGGCTGCGGTCGGTTTCTCGGCGCAGGCGACTAAAAGGATGACGCTGGATGCTGCGATCAGTTGGCGCATCGGCCAACCGCGTTTATGACGTAAGGGCATACTCAGGTCCAGGTAATGCAAAACAGGTGCAGACCTTATCATCCCCGCTGTCAGGCAGCCAGAAAGTAAAAAGCCTCCCGGTCTCTCGACTGGAAGGCTTCGCGGCGGTAGCTGCCCTTGCCTTTGGCGGGGCGTTCCTGGCGGCTGCGGAACAGGGGTTGGGCGACAATGGATTTGGCCTTGTTGGGGCGCTTGCTCATGATTTGTACTCTCGCGTGTTTTGAACAAGCGCAAATCATCGGCCAGTTTTTTTGAGTTGTCCAGTGGCTGGCACAGAACCTTGTAGCCGCTGCCGAAGGCTGGGATAAGGGGCGCAGGTCCTTCTAAATACAGAGGCCGCTTCGCAGCCTCGTTCCTCGTCAGCGGCTACAGGTTTGCGGGTTATTCCGCAGGCAGATTGAGCCGTTGCCCGCACATCAACAGCGCCAGACGGCTAAGGCTGTTCCAGGCCGAACCTGGCGCCTGGCCCTTGATTTGCGCATCTATGCGTTGCGCGTCCATCAGCAATTGGGCCCAGCGCTGCGCCGAATAGCGTTGCAAGGCTTTGCTCATCAGGGGTTTGCGTTTGTCCCACACCGGAGGGCGGGCCTGGCTGAATGCCTTGTCCAGCGGGATGCCCTGGCTGTATTGCAGTGCAATATTGGCCAGTACCCGCAGCTCACGAGCCAGCGCCCACAAAATGACCGGAGGCTCTACGCCTTCACCGCGTAGGCCTTCCAGCATGCGCAATGCGTGGGCTGCCTCGCCGTTGAGTACTGCATCCACCAGCCCGAAGACGTCAAAGCGTGCACTGTCAGCCACCGCAGCCTGCACGGTTTCGACGGTGATCTGGCCTTCTTCGGCCATCAGCTTGAGCTTTTCGATTTCCTGGGCGGCCGCCAGCAAGTTGCCTTCGACCCGCGCTGCGATCAGCTCGACCGCATCCTGGCTGGCAGACAAGCCGGCCTGGGACAATCGTTGACGAATCCATTGCGGCAGCTGGTTGGTGTCTACCGGCCAGATCTGTACGAACTGGGTGTGTGGCCCGTCGATAAGCGCCTTGCCCCACTTGGTCTTTTGCGCGCTGCCATCAAGCTTGGGCAGGCTGATCAACAGCAGGGTGTCTTCGGCCGGGCGCGAGCAGTACTCGATCAGGGCGGCAGCGCCCTTGTCACCTGGCTTGCCTGAGGGAAGGCGCAGTTCCAGAAGGCGCCTTTGGGCAAACAGCGACATGCTGGCGCCCGCCTGCAGCAGCGAGCCCCAGTCAAAACTGGCGTCGGCGCTGAACACCTGGCGTTCATCAAAACCTTGTTGGCGGGCGGTACTGCGAATGGCGTCTGCCGCTTCCTGACACAGCAACGGGTCATCGCCGCTGATGATGTAGACCGGCGAGAGATTGCCTTGCAGGTGTTTGGCGAGTTGGGCGGGGGCGAGTTTCATAGGGGCTATAACGATAGCGGGGCGCTTGAGCGCCCCGTATGCCTTACTGGTTTTGCAGTTCGAGTGGCGACTGTTGAGGGGTTTCCTCTTGAGCCTTGCGTGCAGCTTCGATGGCGTCGGCTTCAGCCTTGGCTTTCTCATCCGCAACCTGTTGCAGCTTTTCCAGCTGGGCCGGGGTCAGCTGTTCCAGACGCAGTACCATTTGCTGGATGAGGTCGCGACGCATCTCTTTACGGATCATCACGGCTTCCTGGCCGGAACCGGCGATGTTGCTGGCGTCCTGCAGGTAAACCTTGTGCGCTTCAACCTTGTTGTTGAGCAGCGTCAGGTTGTTATGGCCCACGACTTCGTAGTTGAGCACGTTGGTCAGTTCATACTCGGCCGTACCACCGTTGCCGGAGTAGCTGGCGGCACGCTGGGTTTCTTTTTCGCTGGTCAG
>JBILYW010000510.1:0-3312 GCA_044377555.1 Pseudomonas sp. | reverse complement strand
CGCAACCATGCCTGAATGCGCTCAATGCGCGGCAGTTGCTCGGCCAGATCTTCGGGTTGCTGCTGGTAGCGGTTCAAGCGCAGGGCAATGGCTTCATCCGACAGCAAGCGCGGCAACCAGCTGTGCAGCTGTGCAGCGCCCTGGCGATTGCCACGGGTGGTGCCACGATCAACAGTCCAGCTGCGATCCATCAACCAGCGCGAAGTGCTCAGCGAGAACTGGCCCCAGCGCGGGTCTTCCAGCTCTTCAAGGAACTGCTCAGGTGCGGCTTTACGGACGTCTTCGTCGTCCTGACCGATTTGCACCAGCGGGCGCCAGTCTTCAAGCAGGGCGTCCAGAGAGGCACGCAAGGATTGCGTCGATGGGCGTGGAGCGGCTTGGCCAAGGCTGCTGACCAAAGCACGCAAGTCGATCAACTGCTGTACCCAGTCTTGCAGCAAACGCCAGTGGCCATTGAAACGGTACTGCTCGGCCAGACGCTGGCTGCTGCCCAACAAATGCCAGGCCAATGCGGCAAAGGCATCATCCAGTGGCGTCTCAGGGGTCAATACCGGCGCAGGCAGGCTCACGGCGTAGCTGTTGGCATCGAACAGGCGATAGCCACGTTCGGCCTTGCTGATGTCACACGGCATCAGGGCCAGCTTCTCGGCCAGTTCAGCGGCCAGTTCCAGCAAGGCAGACGGCTCGCCTTCGCGCAGTTCGAGTTCCAGTTCGCAGATTTCTTCTTTCTGCTTGCCAGCGATGACGTGGCCCAGATCCAGCGCCGCTTCGATCACGACTTTGGCCTTGCCGCGACCCCAGGAGATTTCAGCGCGTTCGCGCACGAAATCCGTGGTGAAGATCGGTTTCAGGGTTTTCTTGTCCAGCTCGGCCAACTCTTCAGGCCAGCATTCGCCGTCGAGTTTTTTGATGTCGAGCTTGGCTTTCGGCAGGTTCCAGTCGTACTCGTTACGCACCGACAGCCCGGCAATGCTTTGACCGCGGGTCTTGAGGGTCTGGATCACTTCTTCGCCGTCGCGGCGCAGGCGCAGGGCAACCTTGGCCTTGGCCAGGTCGCGCTCAGGCGTGTCGAAATACTGGTTCAACAACTCACGGCTTTCCCAGCCACTTTTGTTGCGCTTTTTCAGCAAAGGGTGCTCGCGCAAGGCGGCGAGGGTTTCGCGGCTGACGCGCAGTTTAATTTCGGTTTCTTTTTGCATGGCCGGAAAATCCAGGAACGGTTGCGCAGCCGGGAAAAAGTGTGGCTGCCAAGGCCGTGCAGTGTACAGGACAAGCCGCCCTGGCGCGTCGCGCGGGTTTATTCTGCAGTTCAGATGGCTCTATGATGGGCCTCGCCCAGCCAACAGGAAGTCAGCGCATGCCTTTACCTTCCATGAAAGAGCAATTCGCGGCTTTGATCGCCACACCGTCGGTCAGTTGTACCCAGCCTTCTTTGGATCAAACCAACCGCGGCGTGATCGATTTGCTGGCCACCTGGCTTGCCGAGCTGGGTTTCAGCTGCGATATCCAGCAGGTCAACCCCGGCAAATTCAACTTGCTCGCGAGCTTCGGCAGCGGCCCCGGAGGGCTGGTGCTGGCGGGGCACAGCGACACGGTGCCCTACGACGAGGCGCTATGGCAGACCGACCCGCTCAAGCTCACCGAGGTCGATAACCGCTGGGTTGGCCTGGGCAGCTGCGACATGAAGGGTTTTTTCGCGCTGGTCATCGAAGCTGTCCGGCCACTGCTCGATCAACCGTTCAAGCAGCCGCTGCTGATTTTGGCCACGTGCGACGAAGAAACCTCAATGGCAGGTGCCCGCGCGTTGGTGGAAGCCGGGCGGCCGCTGGGCCGCGCTGCCGTGATTGGCGAACCCACCGGGCTCAAGCCGATCCGCATGCACAAAGGCGTGATGATGGAGCGCATCGATATTCTGGGGCGCAGCGGCCATTCATCCGACCCAAGCCTGGGCCACAGCGCGCTGGAGGCTATGCACGACGCGATCAGCGAGCTTAAAGGCCTGCGCCAGCAGTGGCTCAACGAATACCGCAACCCGCAGTTCAGCGTGCCGCAGCCGACCCTGAACTTTGGCTGTATTCATGGGGGCGACAACCCGAACCGGATTTGTGGCCAGTGCTCACTGGAGTTTGATCTGCGACCGCTGCCGGGCATGGATCCCAACGAGCTGCGATCAATCATTCGCGGCAAGCTGCAGCCCTTGGCCGAGCGGCATCAGGTGAAGATTGATTTCGCGCCCATTGCCGCCGGTGTACCGCCATTTGAACAAGCGGCCGATGCCGAGCTGGTGCAGGTTGCCGAGCGACTCACCGGGCATCGTGCCCAAGCAGTAGCGTTTGGCACAGAAGCGCCTTATCTTCAGCAACTTGGCTGCGAAACGCTGGTGCTGGGCCCGGGAGACATCGCTTGTGCGCATCAGCCGGGGGAATACCTGGAAATGTCACGTTTGCAGCCGACAGTGCGTCTACTGACTCAATTGATCGAACACTATTGTCTGAAATAGTGAAGCCCCCCATGCATTACACACAAGGAGATCACGCGTGTTGCCAACCCTGTTTCGACGATAACCATCAGCCCGTTGTGCGCTTGCTGTTTCAGCCCTTTTTAGGCGACTTATTTTTTACAGGCTTTGGTTATGCACGATTACGTTAACTGGCTGCGTCACGCGTCCCCTTACATCAATGCCCACCGCGATTGCACATTCGTCGTCATGCTCCCCGGCGACGGTGTGGCACATCCCAATTTTGGCAATATCGTCCACGACCTGGTGCTGTTGCACAGCCTGGGGGTACGCCTGGTGCTGGTTCACGGCTCGCGTCCGCAAATCGACAGTCGCCTTGAGTCCCGCGGTCTGGTGCCGTATTACCACAACGGCATGCGCGTCACCGACGCATCTACCCTGGAGTGCGTGATCGACGCCGTAGGGCAGTTGCGCATTGCGATTGAGGCGCGCTTGTCGATGGACATGGCGTCTTCACCCATGCAGGGCTCGCGCCTGCGGGTGGCAAGCGGCAACCTGGTCACCGCACGGCCGATTGGCGTGCTCGACGGCGTGGACTTCCACCACACCGGCGAAGTCCGTCGGGTCGACCGCAAGGGTATCAACCGTCTGCTCGATGAGCGCTCGATTGTGCTGTTGTCGCCTTTGGGCTACTCGCCGACCGGTGAGATTTTCAACCTGGCCTGTGAGGACGTCGCCACCCGTGCGGCTATCGATCTGGCTGCTGACAAGCTGCTGCTGTTCGGCGCCGAGTCGGGCTTGCTCGACGCAGAAGGGCGATTGGTCCGCGAACTGCGCCCACAGCAAGTACCTGC
>JBILYW010000001.1:0-25285 GCA_044377555.1 Pseudomonas sp. | reverse complement strand
AGTCCTGCGCGTCGGTGCTGACGCGCAGATAGACCCGCGCCACCATCGGCGCGGCTACTGGCTTCGTCCTGCGCATACTTGCGGGCTCCTTTGGGCATACTCAAATGCACCCATCTTAAACTGGCAGGCCAATTTATCACATATCGATCTAAATGCGCCTAGCTCATTTTTACAGCTTAAATGAGCTATTGAGCACACTCCATATTTCGACTATTATTGAAACATGGAAACGATAAATGCTGTAGCCGCCCTGGCGGCCATCGCTCAAGAATCGCGCCTCGCGGTGTTCCGGCTTCTCGTCCAGGCCGGCCCCGCCGGCATGGCCGCCGGAAAAATCAGCGAAGCGGCCGGCATCCCGCCGTCTTCGCTATCCTTCCACCTGAAAGAGCTGGCACACGCCGGCATGGTCACGTCGCGGCAAGAAGGCCGATTTGTGATCTACGAGGCGAACTTTTCGACGGCCACTAACCTGGTGGCCTTTCTCACGGAAAACTGCTGCGGCGGCCAGGTGTGCAACCTGTCTTGCACCACGGAAGCCGGGAAGGTGTTGGCATGAGACTTCGCCATCTTTCCGACCCCGATTCTTTGCCCGCTTTGGACAAATCCTTTGCCATCGAGCGCCCGGCGCTCGGGCTGGCACCCGACGCCCCGCCGGTGCGTATCCTGCTGCTGTATGGCTCGCTGCGCGCCCGCTCGTTCTCACGGCTGGCCGTCGAGGAAGCGGCCCGGCTGCTGCAATTCTTTGGCGCAGAAACACGCATCTTCGACCCGTCCGATTTGCCGTTGCCCGATCAAGTGCAAAGCGACGATCACCCGGCCGTCAAGGAGCTGCGCGCCCTGTCCGAGTGGTCAGAGGGACAAGTCTGGTGCAGCCCGGAACGCCACGGTCAGATTACCAGTGTCATGAAGGCGCAGATTGACCATCTGCCGCTTGAAATGGCCGGCATCCGGCCGACCCAAGGCCGCACCCTGGCCGTGATGCAGGTATCCGGCGGCTCGCAGAGCTTCAACGCCGTGAACACCTTGCGTCTGCTCGGCCGCTGGATGCGAATGTTCACCATTCCGAACCAGTCGAGTATCGCCAAAGCGTTCCAAGAGTTCGACGCGGCGGGCCGCATGAAGCCCTCGCCGTACTACGACCGAATAGCCGATGTGATGGAAGAACTGGTGCGCTTCACGGCGCTGGTACGGCCGCACCGTGAAGCACTGACAGACCGCTATTCCGAACGGAAAGCGGCCGGCCACGTCATCGACGAGGCCACCGATCTTTCATCCATCGCCATTGCTCCCCAGCCACTACCAGAAAGCGAAACATCATGACCGAAAGAATCTATAACGTCCTCATCCTCTGCACCGGCAATTCGGCGCGCAGCATCATGGCCGAAGCTCTCATCAACACGATGGGGCAAGGGCGCTTCCGCGCCTACAGCGCCGGCAGTCACCCAACCGGCAAGGTCAATCCCTTCGCCGTCGAAAAGGTGGAGTCGGTGAATTACCCGACCGAGAATCTGCGCAGCAAGAGCTGGGACGAGTACGCCACGCCCGACGCACCGAAGATGGACTTCATCATCACCGTCTGCGACAACGCCGCCGGCGAAATGTGTCCGGTGTGGCCTGGTCAGCCGATCTCGGCGCATTGGGGATTTGAAGACCCGGCCGCCGTCGAAGGCACTGACGCCGAGAAGCGCCGGGCCTTCGAACAAACCTTCCGGCACATGATGAACCGCGTCCGCCTGTTCGTGAATCTGCCTCTCAAAATGCTTGACCAGACGGCCATCAAGCGCGAGCTGGCGAACATCGGCAAGACCGAGCAGGAAGCATGAGCGCCGGCGCACAGGCCATCGCCGCGAAGCCGCGCCAGGCCCCGATGAGCGGCTTCGAGCGTTACCTGACGCTGTGGGTGGCCCTGTGCATCGTCGCCGGTGTTGCGCTCGGCCAGGGCCTTCCTGACGTGTTCCAGGCCATAGGCCGCATGGAAGTGGCCCAGGTCAATTTGCCGGTGGGCCTGCTGATTTGGGTAATGATCGTCCCGATGCTGGTCAAGATCGACTTCGGGGCGCTGCACCAGGTCAAAGAGCATTGGCGCGGCATCGGCGTCACGCTGTTCGTGAATTGGGCCGTCAAGCCATTCTCGATGGCCCTGCTGGGGTGGCTGTTCATCCGACAAGTGTTCGCTCCGTTCCTGCCGGCCGATCAACTGGACAGCTACATCGCGGGCTTGATCTTGCTGGCCGCCGCGCCCTGCACGGCAATGGTGTTCGTGTGGAGCCGCCTTACCAACGGCGACCCGCTTTTCACGCTCTCGCAAGTGGCTCTGAACGACGCCATCATGATCGTGGCCTTCGCGCCCATCGTCGGCCTGCTGCTGGGCATGTCCTCGATCTCGGTGCCTTGGGACACGCTGCTGATTTCGGTCGTGCTCTACATCATCGTGCCGGTGATCCTGGCGCAGCTCTTGCGGCGGCATCTGCTCAAGCAAGGACAGGCCGCCTTTGAACGGGCCATGCAGAAGATCGGGCCGTGGTCGATGGCCGCGCTGCTGCTGACGTTGGTTCTACTGTTCGCCTTCCAGGGCGAGGCCATCATCCGGCAGCCGTTAGTGATCGCCATGCTAGCCGTGCCGATCTTGATTCAAGTGTTCTTCAATTCCGGGTTAGCCTACTGGCTGAACAAGCGGGCGGGGGAAAAGCACTCTGTCGCCTGTCCTTCGGCCCTGATCGGTGCCAGCAACTTCTTCGAGCTGGCCGTGGCGGCCGCCATCAGCTTGTTCGGTCTGCACTCCGGCGCTGCATTGGCAACCGTGGTCGGCGTCCTGGTCGAAGTGCCGGTGATGCTGCTGGTCGTGCGCGTGGTGAATCGCTCGAAGAGCTGGTACGAACGAGGTTGAACATGAGTAGGAAAAAACTGAGGAAATGATTGCAGATTGCCGCGCCGGCCGCTTCCTGGCGCATTCGATCACTGACCTGGAACACCTAGTATCCATGCTTGCTGAGGTCGCCCGATGACAGACCCAAAGAACCTAGAGAACAGGCTGCATGAGAAGGCCGACCCGGCCCGCGCCGTTTCCACTGGTCGGGTGCGCTACACACTGGCCGAACTACTGGCCGACGCGGAAGCATCCGGGGCTTACCCGCTGCCGCCGGAGGAACGCGAATGGATGGATGCGCCGTCTGTGGGTCGGGAATGGCCAAACAGTGAAGATTGAAAAAGGCGGCCAGTTCGAGTGGCCGCCCTTTCGTCATTAGCTGCACGCTTGGCGCAAGGCGTTCATTGCTTCTTGAAAATCAGCCTGTGTCGCCCGGCCCGTTTCAGCTTGGTAGTACACCACCATAAAAGCATTAGCGACGGCTTCGGCCAATGGCCCAAGGCTCCGCGCTTCCGCTTGGTTGATGTACTCCAAAGAAGAAAGAATAGCCGCTGCTTGATGCACTGCTTGCCCTGGTTCGATAATATGTTGTGTTGTCATAATTCACCTCTCCAGTAGGTGTTGATTGAAAGTGCCGGGCTGGTTGTGGCCAGCCCGGTGCGCCTACAGGTACAGCCCCGCCGCCTCCGCGAATGCTGACCGCTCATTCCTGCCGCCATTAACCTCAATACTTATCGGCTTAGTTTCGCTCTCTCTCATAGGGTCTGGCCGTGATACAAAAGCGGCTGTTTCTGTCTCTGCATCGACCTCGGTCGATTGATCACCCAGCGGCGAAATAAATACCTGGCTGACTTCTTCCCTTGGCGCTTCATCCAGGGCCGCCAATGCGGCCATGTATGTTGATGTCGTCATCGTGCTAACTCCTGACTTCGTTACTATCTGGGCCAGAATCGGCGCCCAAGCTATTGCCCTCGAACTGGCCAGATTGGCTTGCTTCTTTCGGCTCCATGCTTTCGCGTATCGAAGCAGCCAGTTTTCCGCCTGTGGTTTCGCTCACTCGCTCCTGGAATCCCTGCTTCACTTGAGAGCCGACACCCTTGGCTAACTCGGAGGCCGTGCCTGTGGCCAGCTTCGCGGCCTTGGCAAAGCCGCCACCGCTTGAGCTACTGCCGCTGTCACCAAAGCCAGCCGCTTGGGCGAATGGGCTACTGCCAGCAGTACCCGCTTCACCACCACCGTTTCCGCCACTGCTGACAACTGACCCCATGCTGGACATGTCACCGCCGGTTTCCATACTCGCTGATGCTTTCTGAAAAGCCGCTTGGAGTGCACTTGCACCTCCGGCTGCACCGGCTGCGGCACCCATAACCGCTTTACCTGCCAGGGCAGCGCCGCCAGTTGCCATACTGGCCGCCGTCACCGCCGCCCCAACTGCCGCACCCGCACCGAAGTTTCCAATTCCACCGGCTGCGCCAATACCACCACCAGACACAAGACCAGAAATCATCGGCGGAACTTTGTTGACCAAGAAAAGCAAGATGACCGATATAACCAACATCACGGCCAGTTCCTGGGATGCCATGTTCTCGCTGATTTGCGTGTAGTAGTGATTGATGAACTCTTTGCCAATCGCAACCAGAAGCACCATTGCCATAAGCTGTGCGGCCAGGCCCAGCACGGTCTTGTAGTAATTGATCGCCATGTCGGAAGTCCAACGACTTCCACCAAAGCCAAGGAAGAACACACCGGCATACAACAGAATCCAGGCTGATGCGAGCAACAGCAACAGGTTGACCGCAATCAACGCCAGGACAAACAAAACAGCCAGGGCCATTAGCTCCATGACCAGAGCAGTTGCCATCTGCCGCCATCCCAGCTCCGAGGTGGCCTGTACTGTGCGGTTGTATAACTCGAAACCAAGATCAAGGATGCTGGAGGGCCCAAGATTGCTATTGGAAAGTCCCCCCGCCTGCGCGCCCAGAGTTTGCAATGACTGAACAATCGTACCGGCGATATTCATGCCCTGGTTCGCATTCGTCAGCAACCACCAGAAAAAGCCGGTGAAGATCGTGAAGCGAACGAACTCCGCGAAGAACTCGCCAATGTCGGCCTTGCGCAAAGCCATCATGCCGAATGTCCAGACCATCGAAATCACAACCAGCGTCCAGAACAAACGCGATGCAGCGGACTCAATAGCTGGCCCCCATGTTGCGGCAGCATCATGAAAACGCTTGAGCACATCATTCATAACACCGCTGCTACTTAGCTCCTGCGCCATTGCAGGTTCAGCCAGCACCATTGTGGCGACCATCATCAAGCCACCTAGAGCAATTTTCTTTCTCATGGCGACCACCTCAATAATCATCTTTAGGGCTGGGCTTGAACTCCCACTGACGCATCTGCTTGGCCTTCTGGAATGCTCTGCATTCCTCGGTAAAGGCCTCTCGGTTCGCTTCGCTGCGCATTTCATTCAGTGCTGCCTGGAACGCATCGGGGGCACACGTCGCCGCATTTGGTTCGGGCATCCTTTCCTGTTCACATCCAGCCAACAACAGCAACGTAGCCGCGGTAGTAAAAAAGATTTTTTTCATCTCACCGCCTCCCTAGTAGTTGTCTGCCGGACTCGGGCGAAACGTCCAGGTACGCATTTGCTCGGCCCTGGCATCACCTCGCGCCTCGGCATCGAGTTCTGCTGCAATCCGGGCTGCCTCCGCGTTGTGTTGGGCGGTCAACATGGTGCGAATCTGCAAGAGCTGATTGGCCTGCTGGCTGGCGAGCTGGTTGGCGTAGCCGATGGCCTGTAGCTGGCCAGTTGCACCCTGGGCCGCGCCTTGCAGCCGCTCCAGGGTACGGGCGTCATCCTTCAAAGCCTTTTGCTGGTCGGCAACGGTCTGGAACAGGGCATCGTTGGCCTTCTTTTGCGACTCTGACGCCAGGCGGCGGTTCTCTTCCATCGCTGCCTTTTCGGCCGGCGTGCATCCGCCGCTGCCGTTGAAGCATGGCGAGCTGCGGTAATAGGCCACGTCCTGAAACTTGGCCAGGTAACGATCCAGGCTGCCTAGCTGGTTCTCGTAATAGGCCAGCGTGTTTTGCGCGGCAATCAGCCGGTTGATCGTAGTCTGCGCCTGATCCCAGATATACGCGGCTGGGGCCATCGTGTTCTGGAGCTGATTTTCGTACTGCTGCAACTGGGTCTGGTACTGCTCAATCTGCTTGAGCGTCTGCGCCACCGACTCGATGGCCGTCATGATGTTCTGGGCCAGGTTGCCGCCGTCGATGACGGGGATACCAGCTTGCACAGGGGCGGTGGTAGTGGTGATAAAGCCGGTTGCGAGTGCAACGGCTAGAGCGGTTTTTTTAGCCGCTAAAATTTTGGACTTCATGGTCGTACTCCGTCGATGAAAAGAAGGCATTGCCTTGACCAAGCGTTGTGCTTGTTCTCGGCAACGTTTCATCGAAGAGCTACGCCACTAGCTGATCGGTATTGCCCTTGGCGCTGAGGCCCGGACTTACAAACGTAAAACTACTCTGTTTTTTTATCGCTTTCGGACAAGCCAACTTCCCGGCCAATCTCTTCAAGCTCTAGCGGCTGTACTGCCGCCGTCAGTATTTCGCGTATTTCCGCGTCGGTGCTCCTATCGTTGAGCGCTGCTCGAACTTTCAACGCACGGTGCACCTCGGCGGGTAAATTCCTGATAAGCACATTTGCCATATCAATACCCTTTTGGTGTACCCGACAACCATGCTATCAAAGATATTAAAAATAGCAAGACCTATACTCTTGCAACCGGCGGTAGCCGATCAGCCCCGCAGGGCAGGATTCCCGTTGAGTGCCCCCGGCGCGAATAAGGGACAGTGAAGATAGATAACCGGCTTGCCGGTTAGCTAACTTCACCCATCCTGCCCGCATTTCACCCACTATTGAAAATCTAGCGCATATCGAACGTAAAGCGTTTTATCGTCAAACAAACACCGATTCTTGGCAACATAACCGTAATCGTCACCAAATCGGCCTGCAATCGACATAGTCGCTTCAAAATCGCTGCTCAATCGGCTTTAAATCGGAACCTAAAATGCCAACAATCGACACAAACCATTCGCCCCGATGGGGCGAGTTGGACGCCAAAAAAGAAGGGCATAACCCGCCCCTCAAGTGTCAATGAACACAAGAAATTTGCCTCCCCTCCCGTCATACCACTAAGGCGACGTATTGATACTTGAGGGGCAACCTTTCCTGATGTTGACACCTTCACGCAGGTTACTGGTTATGGGCGTCCAACACACACGGCTCATTCCTGCTTGGTAATAATAAGAATAATAATCTTCTTATTATTCTTACCGAACGAATGGGCACTGCTTAGCCATTTCACGTTTCGAGCCAAGGTTTCAGTACAGATAACTACAAGTGCACACAGCGGCCCTCCAGCACCGTTAGACGCAGATTCTGCTTCAGCTCATGGAATAAGGGACTCCGGGTTGTTTTCCCCTCTCACAAGGCGTTTCAGCGGCCACTGAAGCCGCCTTCTCTTCTTGGCGTTAAACCATCGGCCTATGGCCGATTGATAAAGCCCGCCAGGGCTTTATTGGCAAGGTCAGAACGCGCCCTCAAGGCGCGAGCTGCACCGCGCATGATGGATTATCTTTAGATAATCTTGGATGGATTTCCCAAACTGCCCGCAAAGCAGCGCACCGTCTGGGTTTTCCAAATTGGGACGGGGAACGTTACGACGGCAGAAGGGGAGCGTTACGACGGTAACAAGGGAACGTTACGACGGTAAACGGGTGCAGTTGCCGTGGGGCCAGGCCTCTTGATCTCCCATTTTCCCTTGGCGTATTCGTTCACTACCCAACCCACGGCGGCAAGTTCGGCCAGTGCCTTCCGGGCAGTCTGACGGCGTTTTTTCATAGCTTCGGCATTGGCTTCATCTGGCCAGACATAGCCGCAAAGCGTGTCCAGTTCCACGCGCCCGGATTTGCCGGGGTCGATCCAGCCGCATAGCCGTTGGTGCATCAGCCGTGCCGGATCAGTCTGTAGCACCCGCACTTCCGCCATGTCGATACGGGCATATGGACGATGCCCCAGGATCGCTTCGGCAATACGCGGATTCAGGGCAACCCATAGCCTGCCGTCCGTCTCGTCAAAAGCATGACTCATCAGGTGGAACGCGGCTTGCCGCCGTCCCTTCGTCACAAGGATGGTGACGTTCGACATGCGCAGCAGGCTGGCTTTGAGCGCCTTGATGTTGTCGCCGCTATCCGTCATGCCCGTTTCTGAGAGCAGTTTGGTCAGGCTCTCACGAACCACCAAGCCGTCTTGCTCAATGGCTTCGAAACGGGGTTCAAGGAATAGCCGTAGCTGTCGCCCCGTCTCACTGGTCGGTTCCGGGGTTAGCAAGATGCCGTTCGGGCCGCCAAGGGCCACGATGCCTTGCAAAAGACGCATATCATCGGCCCCGAGAGGTTCGAATCCGACGAAACGCATGGATTCGTCCTCGCCAAAGGTGTAGGTCACGTCCAGCTTGCAGCGTTTGCGATCGCCACGCTTGAGGCTGCGGAACAGGCCAGGTGCCAAACAGTGCGCGGGATCATGTCGGACGTGGGTCAGGTCATGCTTAGGCTTCTTCACGCTGTCTCCTTTTCACCTTGCACTGCCGCTCCAGTACAGCAGGCTTCAACACGCCGCCGTCGTGCCGTCTAAACCAGAGTTCTTGAAAAGGTGCGCCATAGTTGGCCTTGCTGACGCCAAAGCGGACAAAATACCCACGCTGACAATCATCGACCCCCAGTATCTCGGCCTCGCCTTGCGTCATGCCGGATAGGTACGATTGCCAACGGATGTTATCAACCAGTACGGACGATCCACGACTGGCCTGCTGTTGATCGCCCGACCCCATCATGGCTGCGCTTTTACTCGCGTGGTGCAGAAACACAATGGAGCAGCCTGTATCAGCGGCTATGGCCTCCATGTGCCCAACAACCTGCGCCATCGGCCCGCTAGCGTTCTCCTCCTCAATGTGGAAGCGCCGCAAAGTGTCCAAGATCATCAAGCGACGACCTTCAGCGGCTCGTTTGAGAGCATCGAACCAGCTAGCAGCCATGATGTTTGGGCATTTACCGATCAAGGGTTCAATGAGCAAACCATCAGCCACGGCTTGCCGTTCCGCTGCGCTGAGGTGTGCCCCAAGGGCGTGCAGACGATGGTGAATAGCGGCCGGTGGATCTTCAGCAGGCAGATAGACCACTTGCCCGGTGGGAAACTCGCCTATTTCAAGTAAATCAGGCCCGCCTGCAATCTGTGCAGCCAATTGAAGGGCCAACATGGATTTACCAGCCCCACCAGGCGACACAAGAGCACCAACAGTGCCAGCAACCATATTAGGCAGAACATAATCAATGGGTGGCGGCAATTCCGTGAAAGCCGCCATAAGATCAAGAGCCATATAACTAGCCCTCTATAGGGCCAGGTCGCGCAGCTTGATCACCCGATGATTTACGTGCCTCAATCCACTCTTCGACCTCTGACAAATCCCAGGCGACATTTCTACTGGTTAACGCGATACGGCGTGGAAAATCCCCTCGCTGCTCCAGGTTATAAATTGTTCGTGTCGAAAGCGGGATCATCTCCAGGAGCTTCTTCCTGTTGATGAGGGTCTTTATATTTTGCATGGGTCAATACCTCTCAAATGAATAGTTGCTATTCATCGAGTAGCTGCGCGAAGCAGCTAATCGGTAATTGACCTGCCCGATGCCAATGGCGGCCTTATTTATAAATTCACGGCATCAACTTCAATGCTATCAAAGATAGCAAAAACATCAACCCTTACTGCCTCCCGAAGTCCACTCATCAATCATATCGGCCCAATCCTGCAACATCGCCGCCCGCTGCTCGCGGTACTCAGCCTTGTTGTAGACAGCCCTCACGCCCTTCTGCTCGTGCGCCAGGCACTTCTCGATCCAGTCGGTGTTGTAGCCGGCCTCATGCAACAGCGTGCTGGCTGTGCGCCGCAAATCATGCGGTCCGAACTTGGTAAGTGACTTCCCATCTTTCTGCGCCGCCTTGTAAGTCAGCGTCAGCACCTGGTTAAGTGTGGCAGCGCTCATCGGCGCATCCGAGTCGTACCGTGATGGCAAAACGAAGTCGGAACCACCGGCAAAGGTTTTCATGGCAATGAAAATATCCAGAGCCTGCTGGGACAGAAATACCAGGTGCGGGTTACGGCGTTTCATCCGCTCCTTTGGAATCGTCCACAACGCTTCGCTGAAATTGATCTCGCTCCAGGTCGCATTGGTCAGCTCGCTCTTGCGCACCATCGTCAGCAATAACAGCTTGGCCGCCGCACGGTTTGTTGGGCTTGTGCCCACTCGCTCCATGTACTGGTACATCAGCCCAATTTCTTCTGGCGTCAACGCTCGGTCACGTGGCTCGAATCGAGCGATGCTTGTTGGGCGCACCAGTTCTGCCGGGTTTTCGACCTTCTGCCCACGCTCGATGGCCCAGCGAAATACCTGCAACACGATTTCACGCACATGAACGGCGGTGGCCGGTGCGCCTCGCTCAACAATGGCATCAGCCAGCGCCCGCAAGTCTTCGTGGGTGATCTCCACCAGCTTCTGATTGCTGAATTTCGGCTTCAGCTCACGCTCATAAACCGAGCGGCGCATATCGCGGGTGGAGTCGGCCATCTGGTAGCCACGCAGCCACTTCTCCGCCCAGGCACCGAACGTCTCTGCATCTTTCACCCGCGCCTTGTCTCGGGCTTTCTCCTTGGCCGGCGACTTGCCCGCCGCAACCATCTTCTTGGCGTCACCCAACAGCTCGCGGGCTTCGGCCAGGGTGATGCCACCGACACCATAACGCCCAAAGGTGATGGTCTCCTGCCGACCGTTGATTGAGTAGTTGTAACGGAACGAGATGGAGCCGGCTGGAGTCACTGCCACATAGAGACCTTCCCGGTCATTCACTTTGTAGAGTTTGTCCCTGGGCTTGAGATTGCGCAGCTTGGTATCGGTCAGCATGTACCTTGTCCTTCTTCGTCTCCGATACCATGCTGAAAAAATCTCGAATTTATCGTATTTTTTCTTACGAAACAGTAACTTATAGAATATTAATACCATGAACACACAAAAGAACGCAGCATGGTATCGGCATCAATCATGGCATCGCCAAACCATAATACCAGCTTTAATGCCATGCTCAAACGGTGCTTGGCGCTTCCTCCCGTTGCCAGATCGTGCCAAACACAAACAAAAAAAAGCCCGCAATTACGCGGGCTTAGCGGCATTTCATGCCATCAGGTGCCTGGCTGTGCCAGACGCGGAATCATTCCATCAGTTTTATCCCAGATCCTTGCCAGCTTCCGCGAGAAAGCACTGTCCGAACGCGACAAAGGCACTGACTTCGAGCACCTGTCATTGGTGTATCTGCGCAACGAGCCCTACTACCGTGACCTGTACCGAGAGGTCATGACATACGGTGACTGGGCAGAGCAGAACGGCCTGACCAAAAAAGACACTGGTATCGACCTGGTAGGCGTGACTCATCAGGATGAGGTACACGCTATCCAGTGCAAGAACTATGCAGCAGACTACAGGATCACCAAGGCTGACATTGACAGCTTTTTTACAGCTTCCGGTAAAACGATATTCTCGAACCGGATCATCATCACCACCGCTAACAACTGGACACAGAATGCCAGCGATGCCTTAGAGGGCCAGCACCCACCTGTCAGCACAATCACGCTGGCCGATCTGGAAAACAGCCTGATCGACTGGTCGCAGTTCCAAGTCCAGAAAGCCCCTGTTTTGCGTCCAAAGAAAACATTACGCGAGCACCAAGAAAACGCTCTGAAAGCCACCAAAGCCGGTTTGCAGGCTGCGGATCGCGGCAAGCTCATCATGGCCTGCGGTACTGGGAAAACATTCACTTCCTTGAAGATTGCCGAAGACATGGCGGGCAAGGGCAAGCAGGTACTGTTCCTGGTGCCCAGTCTTGCGCTTTTGAGTCAGACCTTGACCGAATGGACGCAAGAAAGCGAAACGCCGCTGCACAGCTATGCCGTGTGCTCTGATAGCGATGTAGGAAAAACCCGCAACGCAGAAGATGACCGGATTCAAGCGACCGTCAGCGATCTTCAGTACCCGGCAACGACCAACGCTAAAAGTCTGGCCATGGCATTAGTCGCACGTCATTGCGACACACACATGAGTGTTGTTTTTGCGACCTACCATTCAATTGCCGTGATCAGTGAAGCGCAGAAGCACTTTGGGCTTCCTGCTTTTGATCTGGTCATTTGCGATGAAGCGCACCGTACTACCGGTGCAGTGTTTGATGGCGATGATGAGTCCGCTTTTGTGCGGGTTCACGACAACGACTACATCCAGGCACACAAACGGCTCTACATGACAGCCACCCCACGCATTTACGGGGAAGCCGCCAAGCAGACTGAGGGTGTTGTTCTGTTCTCAATGGACAACGAAACGCTCTTTGGCCGTGAACTGTTCGTCATCAATTTCTCGGAAGCCGTCTCTCGTGGCCTGCTGGTCGATTACAAGGTGATCGTGCTGGCTGTAGAAGAAAGCCATATCAATCGCCGCCTGCAAACCATACTCAAGGGCGAAGGCAACGAACTGAAGGTTGACGATGCCGCCAAGATCATTGGTTGCTGGAAAGCACTCGCCAAGCAAGGGATGACGCTCTCGGGTGATGAAAGCCCCATGCAACGCGCCGTTGCCTTCTGTCAGGTTATCGAAAAAGACTACAAAGGCAAAAAGCACAAAGTCAGCTCAAAGCTGATCTCCGATATGTTTGGCGAGGTGGTGGCTGAATATCAACGCATGGAGGTCGCGCAGCTTTTAAAGGACAACCCAGACGCAGAAATTGATCCAGCTCTGCTGCTCAACTGTGAAGCTCAGCATGTTGATGGCTCGATGAATGCCAGCGAAAAGGGCTCAAAGCTGGAATGGCTTAAAGCAGAAGCACCCGAAAACACCTGTCGCATCCTGTCTAACGTGCGCTGCCTGTCCGAGGGTGTTGATGTGCCCTCCCTCGATGCCGTGCTGTTCTTGACGCCCCGTAGCTCCCAGGTTGATGTAGTGCAGTCCGTTGGACGGGTCATGCGTCTGTCACCTGGCAAGAAACAAGGCTACGTTATTTTGCCAGTGGTTATCCCAGCCGGTGTAGAGCCGGAGAAAGCGCTGGACGATAACCAAACTTATAGGGTCGTCTGGCAGGTGCTGAACGCCTTGCGCTCCCACGATGACCGCTTTGACGCGATGATTAACAAGCTGGAGTTCAACGGTCGCGATGTAAACAAGATGGAAGTCATCAGCGTTAGCGACAAAGTACAGCAGCGCAGTAAATCCAGCACATCAAAAGCTGCGAAAAAAGCCCGTGGTGGCAGTGCCATTGGCTCCAGCGCTGATACACCGATCCCAGACCAAGCAAGCCTGCAATTTGAAGTCGGTGAGATCGAACGCGCCCTGTACGCGCAGGTAGTCAAAAAGTGCGGCAACCGCCACCACTGGGAAGACTGGGCCAACGACATTGCCAAGATCGCCAATACGCACATCGACCGCATCCAAGCCATTTTGGAGAACCCAGACAACACCGCTGAAATCGCCGCCTTTGAAGACTTTTCTAAAGAGATACGTGATGACCTTAACGACGCCATCAGTGAGGCAGACATCATTGAAATGCTGGCTCAGCATCTGATCACCAAGCCGGTATTTGATGCGTTGTTTGAGGGGTACAATTTTACCCAGCATAACCCCATGTCCATTGCGATGCAGGCCGTTACCGAGCAGCTAGAAGCGCATAATATCGACAAAGAAGCCGACACCCTTCGTTCGTTCTACGAGTCGGTGAAGATGCGAGCAGCCGGCATTGAAAGTGCCGAGGGCAAGCAGCGCATTATTGTCGAGCTGTACGATAAGTTCTTCAAAAACGCTTTCCCACGCATGACCGATCGCCTGGGTATTGTCTACACCCCCGTCGAGGTGGTGGATTTCATCATTCACAGCATTGAAGACGTGCTCAAAGCTGAGTTCGGCAAGAGCATGGCTGATGAAAATGTCCATATTATCGACCCCTTCACTGGCACTGGCACATTTGTAACCCGGTTGCTTCAATCGGGCCTTATCCCTAAAGAGAAGCTCCCGCACAAATACCGCACAGAGCTGCATGCAAACGAGCTTGTTCTTTTGGCCTACTACATTGCTGCCATCAACATCGAGGCCACTTATCACGGGATCATGAATGATAACGTGACCGGCCAAGAAGAAACGGATCAGATTTTCGAGGTTCCCTACGAGCCGTTTGAGGGCATTTGTCTCACTGATACATTCCAGATGTATGAGACGGAAGACATGATTGATGCCTTGTTGGTAGAGAACAGTGAGCGCCGCAAACGTCAGAAAGAACTAGATATTCGTGTGATTATGGGTAATCCGCCGTACTCAGCAGGTCAGGCCAGTGCTAACGACAACAATGCTAACGTCAGTTACCCAAATCTTGATGAGCGCATTCGTAGCACCTATGCAGAGCGTTCTGCTATGACTTCTGTAAGGCAGTTGTACGATAGCTACATTCGAGCAATTCGTTGGGCCTCAGATCGGATCGGTAATGCTGGTGTGATTGGCTTTGTCACCAATGGAGGCTTTTTAGAAACCAACCAGGCTGACGGCTTGAGAAAAGCACTTGCCGAAGAGTTTTCCAGTATTCATGTGTTTCATTTGCGAGGTAACGCCCGCACCTCTGGGGAGCTTCGGCGCAAAGAAAAAGACAACGTTTTTGGAATGGGAACCCGAACACCAATTGTCGTTTCAATTCTAGTGAAAAATCCTGAAGCGACAGAGCATGGCCGCATCCTTTTTCACGATATTGGCGATTACCTGAACCGCACAGAAAAGCTAGAAATGATTGCTAGCTACAAAAGTATTGCAGGTATTCCGAGCTGGCAGAAAATAACTCCAGACCAGCATGGCGACTGGCTAAATCAGCGTGATGATAGCTTTGGGGAGCATATTGTTTTAGGCGATAAAGCCAAAAACCCAGAACCGAGGTTGTTTGATAATTTTTCTCTTGGTGTCGCAACAGGTAGAGATGCCTGGGTCTACGACTCTAGCAAGACGCACCTAGAGACTAACATGCAAGGTATGGTTAACTTCTATAGCGCCGAACTTGTGCGCTTTAACGCAGTTCACACTGGGCTTGATACAAAAGGTAGGCAAGCCTTGGTGGATAATTTCATTAATACAGACTCGACTAGAATTAGTTGGACACGTGCGCTCAAACAGGACTTTGCAAGAAACAAATCATTTAGCTATGAGCAGTCATCACTAACCACGTCTTTGTACCGTCCATTCACAAAGCAATGGATGTACTACAACCGCGCTTTTAACGAAATGGTTTACCAGATGCCCCGCATCTTCCCGCTTGGCGGTGGTGGGGAGAACTTGGTTATCATGGTGACGGCGAAAGGTGCAAAAGTATTTAGCCCAATCATAAGTTCAGTAATCCCTGATCTGAACTCAATGGAGGCAGGTGCACAATGCTTCCCACTCTACCTCTATGACGAACAGGCACAGCAGCAGGGCGATGCCAGCGGTGACCTGTTTGGCGATAACCAGCAACAAGAGTCCGGTCTAAAACGGCGCGACGCTATCACCGATGAAGGACTTGCCCATTTCCAAGAGGCTTACCCTAACGAGTCGATAACCAAGGAAGACCTGTTCTACTACGTCTACGGCATCCTGCACAGCGAGGATTACCGCACCCGCTTTGCCGATAACCTGAGCAAAGAACTGCCACGCATACCGAAGGTTAAAAAAGCAGCCGATTTCTGGGCTTTCTCAAAGGCTGGCCGTGACCTTGCCGCGCTGCACCTGAATTACGAAACTGTGGACAAATACCCAGTGACCATTCAGGCCAAGGGCAGCTTGGTTGATGAGGATTACCGCGTCACCAAGATGAAGTTTGGCAAGAAGCGCTGTGAGGAAACCGGCAGAAACATCAACGACCGCAGCACCGTCATCTACAACGGCAAGATCACCATGACCGGCATCCCAGACGAAGCATGGGATTACGTTGTGAACGGTAAGTCCGCACTAGACTGGGTAATGGAGCGTCAAGCGGTGACTACCCACAAGGCAAGCGGCATCGTCAATGACGCCAACGACTGGGCCATCGAGACCATGGGCAATGCCAAGTATCCCCTGGAGCTGTTTCAGCGGGTTGTCACGGTGAGCCTGGAGACCCAGAAGATCGTGAGTAGCCTCCCGGAACTGGACATGGTGTAGGGCTGATGAGCCAGCTCGACCTGCTTAGTCTTGGCAGTCTCAAAGCTGCCCGCTTGATTGACGAGGGCGATCACTACGTTATCGAGGTGGACGGGCAAGGAATGCCCGGCTGCTGCCCTCATTGCCTGTCTGAGAGTCCTTACCGTCACGGCTCACAGCAACAGCACTACATCGACATACCCATGCACGGCAAGCCCGTCCTCCTGCGTGTAGAGAGGGCGCGCTTCCGCTGCAAAGTGTGCGGCAAGACGTTTTTTTCTCATCTGCCGGACATTGACGCGAAAAGGAAAGCGTCTGTTCGCTTTATCAAATACATCGAACAGGAATCAATGAAGAAAACCTTTGCCTTGCTGGCACGCCAGGCAGGGGTTGATGAAAAAACGATCAAGCATATTTTCGAGGATTATGTTGAGCGGCTGGGTAAAACAGTCCGGTTTGAAACGCCCGAGTTTTTAGGGATTAATGAGCTGAAAATCATTGGTGAGCACCGCTGTATGATCACCAACGTAGGTGAGCTTTCTATCTACGACTTACTGCCCAATCGACGCAAAGCCGACCTCACGACCTACTTCAAGACACTCCCTGATAAACACAAGGTCAAGGTGGTGACGATGGACATGTGGCGTACCTACAAGGATGTCGTCAATGCCCAACTCCCTGGCCGGGATATTGTGGTAGACCGCTGGCACGTTGTACGCATGGGCAATGATGCCCTAGAGACTGTCCGCAAGAAGATCAGGAGAGACTTGAATACCCGGCAGCGACTCAAGCTGAAAGATGATCGTTTTATCTTGCTAGAACGTGAGGGAAGGCTTAGCACTGATGAGCATGACAAGATGCTTGAGTGGTTTGAGCTGCACCCGGAGCTGGAGCTGGCCTACCGGATGAAGGAGAGCTTTCATGAGATATATAACTGTGGTGACAAAGAAGATGCTCAGGCATTTGCACGAGCCTGGCTAGACTCCCTACCACCGGAAATGGAGTATGCTTTTGGTGCGGCCAGAACGGCGCTGATGAACTGGTGGGGTGAGATCTTTAACTTCTATGACCACCGGGTCACCAACGCCTACACCGAGTCTACCAACCGGCTAGCGAAGGACATGAATAGCATGGGACGAGGATACAGCTTTGAAGTGATGCGGGCCCGACTCATCTATGAGAAGCAAGCCCGTAAGCCGACAACGAAAGTGCGCGGCAGAAAGCCAAAGTCCTTCCTGCCAGAAAAAGTCATGTATCGCTTCAGCATGGCAGACGAGAACGTCAAGGCCATCGAGTACGGCCCACATATTCCAACCCTGTGCGACCTACTGGAAAAGGGCTGCTTTTCCTAACCGCTCAACAAAATCCTAGAGTCAGGCGGTGGGGGTAAAACAAGGTTTCCACACCTGGTTCCGGATACCCGAGAAAATGAGCTGATTTCGAGGTATTTGACGACCGGCGATGATCGTTTAAGATGAAGTTGCGGTACAGGGAGAGGTCCCGATGGCCGCGACCGGCGATGAGGGGGCGTGCCGTTAATGGCTAACCCCCGAATCCCTCTCTTCCAGCAACTCCCTCAAGAAGCTCGCCCGCCTGGTGGCATTGCTTACCGATTTCACGATGGACGCAAAATCACTAGCCTGCGCGACAATGTGTATCTCTGCCTCGGCACGGGTAATCGCCGTGTAAAGCCACGCACGGTCTGAGATGCGCCCCTTCTGGACTGCCACGATGATTCTCGGGAACTGGCTTCCTTGAGCCTTGTGGAGTGTGATCCCGTAACCAAGCTCCATGCAATCGAAGACTTCATCCGTAATTGAAATGGCCTCTCCGGTATCCAGGGTCACAACACCAAAGGTTTCCTGGCCATCCTGAGTGTCGCGCTCTGTTGAGGATAATACGCCAAGAGACCCATTCTGAATGCCGATGTTGTAGTTGTTCCTCGTGAAGAGGATCGGATCGCCCACTCTCATATCGAGGAAGAATTCTTCGCCATGCAGTCTAAACTGCAAGCGCTCCCCATCCGGATTGATCAGCTTTTGACACTCACGGTTCACCTCGCCAACGAGAGCCTTGGTGGCTCCGATGATCTGGGTGTTATAGGGTGACTCCGCGTACAAGGATTTGCACTTATCGACCACCTTCTGCGGAGGCGTCTCGTGGAACGTGATTGCGCCAACCGATAACGAAGGAGGCACCTCACCCCGATTGATGGTGGCCGAGTATTCCGGGATGCCCGTTGAGCCCTCTTGGCGTTTGACGATGTTCAACTCAACCGTAGCGATTGAGCCGGATTCAACGATGTCTGAGAGGACTTTGCCACAGCCGATGGCTGGCAGCTGGTTCGGATCGCCTGTCAGGATGATACGCACTAAAGGATCGAGGTGCGTAACGATCCGATACATGGTCGGGAGGTCGATCATACTGGCTTCGTCGATGACCAGGAGATGCTTCGGCTCATCTAATGACGGCGAGATCGGCTCTTCCCGTAACAGGCGAGCAATCGTCATGGTGAAGAATCCGATGCTCTCATGCAGTCGCATGGCTGCTCGCCCCGACAGAGCGACGGCATGAACCTGATAGCCTAGTGCGGCATAGGCTTTGAGCACGGTACGAAGGACCGTGGTTTTACCCGTGCCGGCACCACCCGTGATGCAGGACACCGAATTTGTCAGGCTCGACTCGACCGCTCGGAGCTGCTGCTCGGTCAGGTCGTAGGGCAACTCCTGAATGGCCTCGGTGAGCGCCTTGAAGACGGATTCATCTTCATCCTTGATGGCGGCCAAGGCCTTGAGCCGATTGGCAACGACCGATTCCATCATGATTTGTGCGGTAGGATGGTAAGTGCCGGTTTCTGGCCTGAGAATGAACTGGCCGTTGCGATAACCGCTGGCGAACGCCTCTGCGACCAGGGCCTTATCGCCCAGAAGCTTGATAACCTCGGGCCTGAGCCCCTGATGGGAGGCGTAGGTGTGCCCCTTTTCTACCTCTTTTCGTATCGCGCTTTCTAAAGCAGCTGCGAGCCGCACCGGCGCCGATTTCTCCATGCCCATCTGTTCAGCAATGGCATCGATATCGGAAAAAGACATCCCGAATCCGAGCAATGCGTAAGGATTGCTCTTGAGTATCTCAACGGTGCGATTATCGTGGTATTTCAGGATGCGTTGCTGAATGCTCAGCGGCACTCCCAGAGAGGCCAGCCAGTTCGCATGCGCAAGGTTTTTGTACTTGGCATAGCCGTTGTATAGCGCGGTTACCGAAACCTCGCTGAGAACCTCCCTGAGACGGCCTCTGTGCTCTGAGGTCTCGGACTGGAGCATGGGGTGCAGTTCACTGCCAAAAGCGTCCCAGAGGGCTCGTGCTTTAGCCTCACCGATACCGGTGAACTCCTTTTCATTGGCAATGAAGCGGATCAGCGCCTCGCCCGTTTCCGGCAGCGTGCACTCCATCTCAGCTGGGGCATCATACAAATGCTGCTGAAGCTTATAATCGCCTGCTTGAACGGTCTCCAGCGTCCTTACGCCACGCACCCGCCATTGCTGACCAACAGACGGCTTGATAGGCAGGGACTGGTTTTCGCATCGGATGCTAACGATGTATTTGCCCGAGTTGATTTTGTAACTGTCGGCTTTAAGGGGAATGCCCGTGAAGATCGCGTATTTATAGCCGTTGTGTTGGCAGCTGGTGACACGGAAATACTCTTCATGCATCGGGCGCGACTCCGAACTCTGTGAGGACTTCAGACAGTTCACCGTAACGCTTTAGCTTGGCTTCGAGGGTTGCCACCCGGGCCTTCAGCTCAATGTTTTCCTGCTCCAGCACTGAGAGCCTTCTTGATTCCATGGCTCTTTGGTTGACACTAGGGTCGTAGCGCTTCGGTTCTGACCGCTGGGCCTGGGCGGTTTCGGTCAGTTCTGGCAGAACACCCCGATCACGCAGGTTCTGCTCCAGATTGTCCAGCGCCGTTTTGATGGCCGGATTCTGGCGCAACGCGCTCTTTCCGATGCCTATGGCTTTGGCTACTTCGCCACGGTTTAGCTGGCCTCGAAAGATGATCTGCTTAAAATCGTCATCCGTTTGGGTGGCCGCCCAGCTCTGGAAGGCACTCAGGTTCTGACGTGCTCTTTCCTGACCATTACTCATCAATTTCCCCCAGGATCTTCTTGAGTCCGGTCAGGAAGCCACGAGGCAGGATTTCCATGCCATACTCATCCTTCACCTGACCCAATTTGTTCGCCTGGAACCCGAGCTTTTCGAGCCACTCATCGGTGCAGACGGTTTGCAGGGCTTTAATCTCGTTGTCAGAGCAGATTCCCTTCAATGAGGGCAGCAGTTCCACACTGGCGTCTGACTGGGGTTCACTGTAAGCCGTAGGGCGCTTGTCGATGACGATCTGGGTTTGGTTCTTGAGCATGTTGGCTTCGCTTCTGTAGCGATCCCGCTCACGGATGATTTGTCCGAACAGCGCACGCACCGCCGCGTCCTCAATGCGCTCCAGCAGTTGGTGGTCCTGGCTCATTCTCTTGGGTGGCCCTACCGGTGGTTTCTTCGTGGTGGTCTTTGCCTTGGCGGCCCACGCTTCGACCAGATCCCGATAATGCTTGTTTGCAGTGGCACGAATCGACTGATAGCCCACACCGCCATCTTCCTCGGATACGCGCCCAATGGTGGTGATGGAAAAGTCCCGAGCACCGGAGTCGAAGTAGACGCTCAACGTTTCGTGGAGCTTATCCAGAGAAGCCTTCGTCTTCGCGGTCTTTCCGTCTTTTAGGGTGTCCAGAATCGCATCAACATCAATATTCATTCAGACACCTCCAAGGCCGGAATCCGCTTCAGAGCGCCCGACGACAGCGTGATCGGGGTGATTTGTTTGACGGCCTGAAATCCCGATTTCAGCAGCCCATCGTTCTTCAGGTACGCTTGCGCCTCAATGTAGTTTGTCGCGATTCGGTAGCCTTCCATCTGGTCGTCTGGGTCCGCGATCTTAGCCATCTTTCGAACGAGTGCATTACCCACGATCAACTGCGTGCTTTCGTCCATTTCCAGAAAGATGGGCTTGTACCCGGAGCGGGCCATCATGCGACTCAAAGCGTTGGTACGCTTGGCAATCACAGGCGTCTTGCGCAGGTCATCGTGTAGGTCAGGATAGAATTCAGCGTCCTCGCAGAGCAAGGACAGGTGCAACAATTCCGAGTCGGTTTCGATGAATTTCATGCTGACATTGAGGTCTTCCGCAGACCCCACGGCGACCAGCTTTTGACGGTCATCGTCCTCAGTTCGCCCATTCTCAATCTGGACCACTTTGTTGATCAGATTGAAGAGGGCGATGTAGTCCTGGGCGTACTCATCTGCCTCCATGCGCTGCCTTTCGTACCGGCGCTCCAGCGCCTGAAGTTCGCTGTGCTTGAGGAACGGCTTACCGGTTTCCTCGGCGATGAACAGCTCATCCTTCAGGGCCTCTAATTGGCCTTCAATCTCGACGGCCAGTTCAGCCGCCTGATGCGCCTTGTAGCTGACCTGATTGAACTTGGAATTCAGCGCTGGCAGGTAGGTTGCGTCGGTGATGTGCCAGCGACAGCGGGGGCAGTTCTCAGGGCCATGGGGTACCGGGCCATAAATCCTTGAGTATGTCGACGCAGCATCTTTAATGAGGGGGCCGCCGTTCCAGCAGCCGCCAACGGTGGACAGTTCATCCGAGTGCACGGAGTTGCCGCCGACCAGGCACAGACCGGTGGCCCGCTCTTCCCAGCCAATGGGATTCCGGTTCGCCAGCACGGCTTCGACAGAGTTGTATGTATCACCGAGCGACGCAGTGCGAAGCTGGATCTGCCTCATCTCTGCGTCCTGAAGAAAGTTCTTCAGGGACGTCTCTCCGCGTTCAACTAGGATGGAGTCGGCCTCACTCATTTTCTCGGCCATCACCGAGGGCGTGATCTTGTTGTAATAGATCGTCATCAACAGCCTGGTATGACCGGCCAGCAGCTTGGAGATCACCGGCAACGGCAGATCGGTGTCCATGGTGTAGCAAGTAATCAACGACACTCGAAGGCTGTGCAGCGGGTATTCCGTTGCCACCTTGCTCGTTTCGCTCCCCTCGTAGTCATCGCCGTAGTCTTTCACGAGCCGGAGACGCTCCCCACCTTTCATCCTCAGGCCTGACTGGAACAAATCTTTTTCCAGTTTCGACAACAGGCGGTACCAAGGACTCAAGACAGAATTTTTGCCGATCGGGAACGCGGAATTTCGGTCTCGAAACAGAAAGGCGAACTCGCCCATTTCGGCTAATTGCTTCTTGGATTTGGCTGCGCCAATATGGCTACGCTTAAGCTCTGTGCCACTGACCAGTCGGTTAATCGGGTTGTATTTTTCCTGCCAGTTGCGGAGCTTTTCCAGCCAATACAGCAGTTCTTCGTGCTGCCAGGGGATGGTGTAGCCGCGCTGAAGTTCGTCTTTGTTTTGATCGGCGGTTTTGTTGGTTGAGACGTACAGCCCGGTGGCATAGCTCTCCGTCATCGAGTCGTAAATGCGCCGGAAGACGCCTTTTTCATAGGGCCGTTTCGGTGTTCCGTACCTGAACGGATGCTGGATGTTCTCGACCCAATGACCACGCTCGTAACGCCAGGTATCCCCTTCGCCGGAGTCCAGAAAACGCACTTGGTAAGAGCGAAGCGGCAGATGGATTTTGGTAAATAGAAACATCGCCATCACCGGCGACCAGACCTCGTGGATCTCAACTTTCTTTTTATTCCGTTCCACAATCCGCGTCCGCGCAACGCAGTCAGGATCGCTGGGGTCCACCAACTCGTGTGGCACTTGCATCCACCCCATGTTGCCATGCTGAAGATGGTCGATGGCCCACTGCCAATCCCGGAAATGAAACCCGACCCATGGCGTTTTATTGCCGGAGTCATGGGTTGGATAGGGGCAAAGAATGCGCCTGGCTTGCTGGATATAGCGATAGGGTAGCGGGCTGTGGACGGTTTCGGTGTTTGATATATTTCTCTTGATTTTCTCGAACGGATTCAGGAACAGAGGCCGCTTGACGCCGTTATCATCCTCGGTACTCAAATGGTGCTTGAGGATGTAGTCGCATAATTCGACCGCGCACGAAACGTGGTCAGAGTTACCAGAAGTCGTTCCACTGCTAACCAGAAAGGCCACAAACTCTTCACTGGACACTTTATGGCCGCTCGGATGGCCCTTGAACATTGTGGCTACATCCACGGCATACGGGGCTTTCGCGTTCAGGTAAAGAAGAAATTTTCTTATGCTCTCCAAACGCTTACTAACGCCTGTGTCATGCGTTTTTAGCCATTCAGCGGCGTACTGCTGCCATTGCAGCCAGTTGTGCCCCAATTCCTCAGTCACCCATCCCAGCGTCAGATCCGTGGTGTAGCCTTTCTGTTTCCGTTTTGTTTTTTGGGTCATGTTATCGCTTCCCTAACCGTGGATTCTTGCCGGTGAAGTGGCCGTTAGGATCGAGGTCTTCAAAGCCGTGTTCTGCCAACGTCTTCCAGTCGAAAGATGCGGGGGTCTTTTCCTTATCCGATCCCAACTGAAGCTGTTGTGTTGCCTGGGACAGCGCTTCTGAGACTTTCACGCTGGAGGGCATGGTGTAAGGAACCTGAGACTCCAGGCTTGCGTGATGCAGGCACTTTTTGCGAATGAGTGGATCGACCCCGGCATCCGTCAATCGGCGGCCATAATTGTGGCGATGGCCATGAGGATCGAGCCCTACGCTCTTGTTGGGTTCGAGGCCAATTCGCCTTAGTCCAGCAGCGTAGCTTTGGGTGAAGGCGTTGTAGGTATAGGGATTGCCCAGATAGCGAGAGTCGAAGCTGATAAACGCATAGGGGTGATGGCACTCCAACGATGCACGGAAAACCAAATACTGTCGCCACAGCAACATGAATATCCGAGCAAACTCCTGCGGGAAGAAATACGCCTCCAGGTAACCATCCTTGTGATCCAGGGTTTTGGATTTCCAGCCAAGATGCTGGGTGTTTTGCATCTCCTGACGCGGTATGCGTGAATACTTTTCTTGTAGGTACGCCTTGCGGTTTTTTATCCCTTTTCGGGACTTCCATCCTTCAGGTGCCTTACCTTCTATCTCGTTATAGATCCTCACGATTGCCCGATCCGGATCGGAGGGATCTTCGAAGACATCTGTGACCCAAAGCAACAGTGCTTCGCTACGCCTCAACCCGGTCGCGTGCATCAGGAGCAAGATAAGCTTGTCCCGCAGCGCAACGCGCGGGTCTTTGGCTCCTCCTAAGCCCTTCATGTAGAAGTCTTCAAACTTTCCCGTAGGGAAGGCAATGGCATCGTCATTGGTTCTTGCCAGAGGCGTTCTGCCCTTGATGCTGCGGGCTCTCTTGACAGTATTGTTGATCGACTTGTGTTTGATGTGTCCGAGGAAATCGTTCTGGTTGCGCCTAAACCAAGCGGCATACTGGATGCGCTCCTCATGTCGAGTGGCTGTCCGCAAGGTATTAAGAGGCTTGCCCAGGCCTTTGTCCGAGAGCCAATTGGTGAAATTAGTCAGATTGCTGATGTGTCGATGTATCGTGCCATTACTGGCCGGTATCCAATAAAGGCCAGAGGGGTCCAATCCATCTTCACCGATTGTGCCGCTGTAGAGCCGTCGAACAAAGGCCGCGAATAACGCTTCAGGTTCATCGAACATGCCTTCGTTGGCATCCATGAACTCGATGAGGAGCCTAATCGACTGAATATGGTTAGTGATTGTTGAAAGTGAGGTGCCATTTAGGTGAAGGCTAAGCACATAATCTGTGACTGACCCCAGAACCCCTTGATCGGTCAGAATGACCGGGATCTCTGTGGCCACTCCACTTTTGTCCTGAACTACCTTGGCTGTAACCTTCGTTGCAAACATCCTTGAACCCTACACATATTACACAGTATTTACTATACATATAGCGCAGTCTTCAGGAAAAAGAAACCCCCAGTTAAGGGGGTTTTTATCAAAATTACACAGTTCTATGTACTATACAGAATTAATAAGTGGCTAAACTCTTTGAGTCATTAATATTCATTATTTACCTTCCCTCGCCGACACTTTTCAGAACAATAAGTCACCTGCTCCCAATCCCTCTCCCACTTTTTGCGCCACGTAAACGGTCG
>JBILYW010000509.1:0-3322 GCA_044377555.1 Pseudomonas sp. | reverse complement strand
GTCCTGCCCTTTGAGGCCCGGGTATCGGCCGCAAAGGTCAATACCGTGGCGGCCAGGGTGTTGGTGAGAATAGTGAAAAAACTGAAGTAACTCACCAGCCCGCCCACCAGGCTCGCGCCGCTCGTCCAGCGGGAGATCAGCACCATCTCAAGCTGTATGGCCAGGCCGCACCAGCCCAGGACCGCCAACGCGGTGTAAAGCCTGCGCTTTGACACATCACTCATGTGCCGATCAAAGCTCGCGCTTGGTACGGGCGTATTTCACATACAGCTTCTCGACCCTTTCCCGCGCCCACGGGGTTTTGCGCAGGAACGTCAGGCTCGACTTGATGCTCGGGTCGCTCTTGAAGCAGCGAATATCAATACGCTCGGCCAGCCCTTCCCACTCGTAATGCGCCACCAGCGCAGTGAGGATCTGTTCCAGCGTCACGCCGTGCAAGGGGTTGTTGTTGGGTTCAGTCATGCCGGACCTTTAATGCAAGAGAAGGAAAGGCGCGCACCTTAGCCGAGCACCTGCTCAGGGGGAAGTGCATTCGCCAAGGGGCAAGTCTAGCCCTGACCCGGGCCCTGAATGAAAGTTCCGCTTGGAGCCACCAAAGTGATGTTATATTGTAACTATAACTGTCCAGTCAAAGAGCGCTCAGCGCCCCTTTCTTCACCTCCCTTGCCAAGGAACTGCAATGTCCTCCCCTGCTTTCCCACGTTACATGCGACGCCTGCGTTTGACGCCGCTCGCCACCGCCCTGCTGATGACTTCTCCGGCCTACGCCCTCGAACTGCAACCCCAAGTGATTACCGGAAACCCGCTGGGCAGCAGCCAACTCGCCTCCCCCACCACGGTGCTGGAGGGCGACGACCTGGCGCTGCAACAGCAAGGCAGCCTGGGTGAAACCCTCAACAAACAGCCCGGCGTGTCTTCTTCCTACTTCGGCCCCGGCGCCAGCCGACCGATCATTCGCGGGCTGGACGGCGACCGCATTCGAATCCTGCGCAATGGCGTCGGCGCACTGGATGCCTCATCGCTGTCTTATGACCACGCGGTGCCACTGGACCCGGTCAACGTCGAGCGCATCGAAATCGTGCGCGGCCCGGCGGCCCTGCTATATGGCGGCAATGCCATTGGCGGCGTGGTCAACACGTTTGACAACCGCATCCCTGCCGAAGCCATCGAAGGCATTCACGGCGCGGGTGAACTGCGTTACGGCGGCGCGGCCACGACACGCAGCAGTGCCGGCAAACTGGAAGCCGGTGATGGCACCTTCGCCCTGCACCTGGATGCCAACGCCCGCGAGTTCAATGACCTGAAAATCCCGGGTTATGCCCGTAGCCGCCATGCGCCGGAAAGCGAAGATGGCAACGAAAAGAAAGGCCGCTTAGGCAACAGCAATGGGCGTCAGGACGGCGGTGCCGTGGGCGGCTCCTACACTTGGGATGACGGATATGCGGGGCTGTCCTACAGCACCCATGACGCCAATTACGGCTCTCCGGCCGAGCAGGACGTACGTATCCGCATGAAGCAGGATCACTACGCCTTTGCCTCCGAAATGCGCAACCTGCAAGGGCCGTTCAGCTCGCTGAAACTGAATGCCGGCTACACCGATTACGAACACCGCGAAATCGAAGGCGGTGAAGTCGGTACCACCTTCAAGAACAAGGGCTATGAAGCGCGCGTCGAAGCGCGTCATGTACCGATCGGCGCACTCAACGGCGTGATCGGCGCCCAGGTCAATCGCAACGAGTTCTCGGCCCTGGGCGAAGAAGCCTTTGTGCCGCAGACCGACACCAACAGCGGCGCGCTGTTTATTCTCGAAGAGTTGCAAGCCACCGAGCGGCTCACCCTCAGCCTGGGCGGGCGGCTGGAACACACCGTGGTCGACCCGGATGCCAAAGGCAATGAACGCTTTGCCGCCGCCGACAGGTCCCAAAGCTTTACCGCGGCAAGCCTGTCTTCAGGCGCAGTGTTCACCCTCACCCCGATCTGGTCGCTGGCCGCAACCCTGGGCTACACCGAACGCGCACCGACGTTCTACGAGCTGTACGCCAATGGCGCCCACGTTGCCACCGGCACCTATGAAGTGGGCAACGCCAATCTGTCGAAAGAAAAAGCCGTGTCCAGCGATCTGGCCCTGCGCTTTGACAACGGCACCCACAAGGGCAGCGTCGGTGTGTTCTACAGCCACTTCTCCAATTACATCGGCTTGCTGGGCACAGGTCGCACGCTGAATGACGAAGGTGAACCCGACGCCGACGGCATTCCCGAATACACCTATTCCGGGGTACGAGCACGCTTCACAGGCTTTGAAGCCAAGGATCACTGGAAACTGGGTGAAAACGCATACGGCAAATTTGCCCTGGAACTGGCGGGCGATTACACCCGGGCCACCAACCTCGACACCGGCGAAGCCTTGCCGCGTATTGCTCCCCTGCGCCTGCGCAGTGGCCTGCTGTGGGAACTGGATCGCTGGCAGGCACGGATCGACGTCGAACACGCCAGCAATCAGGGCCGCGTTCCAGCCAATGAGTCAGGCACCGATGGCTACACCACCCTGGGCGCAAGCGCCGGTTATCACTTTGATGCAGGCAGCAGCCAGTGGCTGGCATTCGTCAAAGGCGACAACCTGACCAACCAGACCGTGCGCTATGCCAGCTCTATCTTGCGCGACATCGCACCTGCGCCGGGCCGTGGCATCGAGGTCGGCCTGCGCACCACCTTCTAAGCCTCAGAACAACAAATACAAGGCCTCCAGCCATGGAGGCCGCGACAAAAGAGCCCTGAGGCGAACGGCCGCAGCACACTGTTACAGATTCCGAAATGATGCATGTCACTTAAAGTGCTGTTTCTAAACGTTTCATAGCATTATCATTTCATCAACAGGGGCTGAACCGATTCACTCCGCCCCTGAATCTCCATGTGTGAGTCCTGTCTCCAAAGACAGCGCTACCCACAGCCACAGCCATACCTATAAAGACTCACTACCTCGACCTATGTCCACACTCCTGAACTTGCGCAAGCACAGCGCGCTATTGCCTATGGCCGGGCAAAAAGCCCTGACTCTGATCGGCGGCATGACCGCTTTGGGCCTGGCTACCTGCGTACAGGCAGCCCCGGCCTTCGACAGCGACTCCAAATGGATGCTCGGCGATTGGGGCGGCACGCGTAGCGAGCTGGAAAAACAAGGCTATGCCTTCTCCCTCGACTACGTAGGCGAAGTCGGTTCGAACCTGCACGGCGGCTACGACCATGACCGCACGGCGCGCTATAGCGACCAGTTCGGCCTGGGCACGCACCTGGACCTGCAGAAGATCCTGGGCTGGGAAGATGC
>JBILYW010000508.1:0-3327 GCA_044377555.1 Pseudomonas sp. | reverse complement strand
GGGATGCGCGAGAGCGGTCTGTGCGCGGAGGTGGTCGGTGTTGATCTTGACCCTCAGTCTTGTGTGCTTGCGGTGGAGTTGGGGGTGGTCGATCGCTGCGAGGCGGATCTGGCAGCCGCCTGTGTGGACGCTGATGTGATCCAGTTGGCCGTGCCGATTCTGGCCATGGAAAAAATGCTCGGCCTTTTGGCGGGTATGGATCTGGGTCGGGCAGTCCTGACGGACGTGGGTAGCGCCAAAGGCAATGTGGTGCGCGCTGCGACCCAGGCCTTTGGTGGTATGCCAGCACGGTTTGTGCCCGGCCATCCGATTGCAGGGTCCGAGCAAAGTGGTGTTGAGGCCTCCAATGCCAGCCTGTTCGAGCGGCACAAGGTTATTTTGACGCCTTTGGTGCAAACCGATCCTGATGCGCTGGCCCTGGTCGATGCGATGTGGCGTGCCCTTGGGGCTGACGTAGAGCACATGCAGGTTGAGCGCCATGATGAGGTGTTGGCTGCAACCAGCCATTTGCCTCATCTGCTGGCTTTCGGGCTGGTGGACTCTCTTGCCAAGCGCAACGAGAATCTGGATATCTTCCGTTACGCTGCGGGTGGCTTCCGTGATTTCACAAGAATCGCTGGCAGCGACCCGGTAATGTGGCATGACATTTTCCTTGCGAATCGCGAGGCGGTGCTGCGCACATTGGATACATTTCGCAGTGACCTCGACGCCTTGCGCGACGCGGTCGATGCAGGGGATGGGCATCAATTGCTGGGCGTCTTTACGCGCGCCCGGGTTGCCCGCGAGCATTTCAGTAAAATCCTGGCCCGCCGGGCCTATGTGGACGCTATGAATTCCAACGATCTGATCTTTTTGGCAAATCCTGGTGGTCAAGTAACTGGCCGGATCCGCGTACCAGGCGACAAATCCATTTCTCACCGCTCGATCATGCTCGGCTCTTTGGCTGAAGGCACGACCGAGGTGGAAGGTTTCCTTGAAGGCGAGGATGCCCTGGCAACGTTGCAGGCATTCCGTGACATGGGGGTGGTGATTGAAGGGCCGCACCATGGTCGCGTGACCATTCATGGTGTTGGCTTGCATGGCTTGAAAGCCCCGCCTGGCCCGATCTATCTGGGCAACTCGGGTACTTCGATGCGTCTGTTGTCGGGTCTGCTGGCCGCGCAGAGCTTCGATACCACGCTGACTGGCGACGCTTCCCTTACCAAGCGCCCGATGAATCGGGTGGCCAATCCATTGCGCGAAATGGGTGCAGTGATTGAAACCGCTGCCGAAGGTCGTCCGCCGATGACCATTCGCGGCGGTCATGCGCTGAAAGGTATGAACTACACCTTGCCGATGGCCAGCGCTCAGGTTAAGTCCTGTCTGCTGCTCGCAGGCTTGTATGCAGAAGGCAAGACTTCGGTCACCGAGCCTGCACCGACTCGTGACCACACCGAGCGCATGCTGCAAGGCTTCGGCTACCCGGTTACGGTTGATGGGCCTACAGCTTCGGTTGAGTCGGGTCATAAGCTGACGGCGACTCATATTGAAGTGCCAGGCGATATTTCTTCGTCGGCGTTCTTTCTGGTTGCTGCTTCGATCGCTGAAGGCTCGGATCTGCTGCTTGAGCATGTAGGCATCAACCCGACACGTACTGGCGTTATCGATATATTGCGTCTGATGGGGGCGGATATCACCCTCGAAAACCAGCGCGAAGTGGGCGGTGAGCCTGTAGCAGACCTGCGTGTGCGTGCTGCCAAACTCAAAGGTATCGAGATTCCTGAAGAGCTGGTGCCGTTGGCGATTGATGAATTTCCGGTGCTGTTCGTGGCTGCGGCGGTGGCTGAGGGTCGTACGATCCTGCGTGGCGCAGAAGAGCTTCGGGTCAAGGAGTCTGACCGGATTCAGGTGATGGCAGATGGCTTGCTGACGCTGGGTGTGAAGTGCGAGCCGACACCGGACGGCATCATCATTGATGGCGGAACAATCGGTGGCGGTGAAGTTCATGGGCATGGTGATCACCGCATCGCTATGGCATTTAGCGTGGCTTCGTTGCGCGCTACTGCTCCAATTCGTATTCATGACTGCGCCAACGTAGCGACTTCGTTTCCGAACTTCCTTGCCCTGTGCAAGCAAGTGGGCATGCGTGTTGCCCAAGAGGCCAACTCGTGATGGTTTTGGCACCGGTTATCACCATCGATGGCCCTAGCGGTTCAGGCAAAGGTACCGTTGCGGGCATTCTGGCCAAGCGTCTGGGGTGGAACCTGCTCGACTCCGGTGCCTTGTATCGTTTGCTCGCTTTTGCTGCGGGCAACCACGGTGTTGCGCTGGATAACGAGGCGTTACTTGAAAAGCTGGCTGCGCATCTTGATGTGCAATTCATCGGGGCGACCGACGGTAAGCCCGCACGCATCATTCTGGAAGGCGACGATGTGACTCACGCTATTCGCAGTGAGGCTGTTGCAGCTGGAGCCTCGAAAGTCGCGGCTTTGCCGGCCGTTCGTGATGCATTGCTTCAGCGTCAGCGTGCATTTCAGGAGCTGCCGGGCCTGGTTGCAGATGGTCGTGACATGGGTACGGTGGTATTTCCTGATGCTCCGTTGAAGGTATTTCTGACGGCTAGCGCTGAAGAGAGGGCCCGTCGCCGTTACTTGCAGTTGAAGGCTAAGGGGGATGATGTTAGTCTCTCGGGTCTGCTAGATGAGATTCGTGCCCGCGATGAGCGTGATACGCAGCGTGCAATAGCCCCGCTTAAGCCGGCGGCTGATGCTATACAGCTGGACTCTACGGAGTTGTCCATCGAGCAGGTGCTGGAACACATCATGAGTGAAATCGCGCTTCGCGATATTGCCTGATGACCAAGAAAGCGTGCAGGAGACCAGAAATAGTCCTGCATGCCTTCTTTTATATAAACGTAACCCACATTGTCTGGAATGTGGCAGATGGGCGTATTCCTTCGCCCTTGATTAACAGGAATTAAAATGAGCGAAAGCTTTGCAGAACTCTTTGAAGAAAGCCTAAAAACCCTGAATCTTCAGGCTGGCTCGATCATCACCGCTATCATCGTTGATATCGATTACCAAGCTGGTTGGGTTACCGTTCACGCTGGTTTGAAGTCTGAAGGCCTCATCCCGCTGGAGCAGTTCCACAACGACGCTGGCGAACTGAACATCAACATCGGTGATGAAGTTCACGTTGCGCTGGACGCGGTCGAAGACGGCTTTGGCGAAACCAAGCTGTCCCGTGAAAAAGCCAAGCGCGCTGAATGCTGGATCGTTCTGGAAGCAGCCTTCGCAGCAGAAGAAGTGGTCAAGGGCGTTATCAACGGTAAGGTTAAAGGCGGCTTCA
>JBILYW010000507.1:0-3332 GCA_044377555.1 Pseudomonas sp. | reverse complement strand
CGTGCCGAAGCCAAACAGCGCGGCATCGAAGCGCTGGGCGTGTACCGCGGGATTGCCGTGAGCGGTTGTGCGCCGGAAGAAATGGGCATTGGCCCGGTGTTCGCGATTCCCAAATTGCTCAAGCGGTTTGGCCTGACTGTTTCGGACATCGACCTGTGGGAGATCAACGAAGCGTTCGCGTGCCAGGTGGTGTACTGCCGAGATTTCCTGCAGATCCCCAATGACCGCTTGAACGTTAACGGCGGGGCGATTTCCATTGGTCACCCGTTCGGCATGTCGGGTGCCCGGATGGTGGGCCACAGCTTGCTGGAAGGCCGCCGTCGTGGCGCACGGTTTGTGGTGGTTGCCATGTGCATCGGCGGCGGTATGGGGGCGGCGGGGTTGTTTGAGCTCAATTGAAGCTCTGAAGATCAAAAGCCCCTCAGATTTTGATGTTGTGGGAGTGGCGGTACGACTTGCTCGCGATACAAACAACGCGGTCTTTAAGATTGACCGCAGAGATGCTATCGCGAGCAAGGCCTGCCGCCGCTCCCACAGGGGTTATGGGTTTATGGCCAATCGTGGTGGCGGAACAGGCTTGCGCATCAACGTCCCCACCACAAGTGCACCGATCAACCCCAGCACTCCCGCCACCCACAACACCACGCTAAACCCCGTCACAAAGGCCCGGGTCGCCAGCGGCTGAACCTGCGCCTGCACCGCTTCGGGCAATTGGCTCAGCGCTCCCTGCATATCCCCGGCCACCACCCGCGAAGCAATAAAATGACTCTGCTCCAGCCATTGCCCGTTGAGGCTAGCCTGCAGATTCTGCTCGGTATGGCTGCCCAGCAAGGCGCCGAACACACCGATGGCCAGCACAATGGCACTGAAGCGCATGGTCGTGCTCATGCCGGACGCCATTCCCACGCGGTCACGGGGCACGCAAGCCATGATGTTTTTCTGGGTGTCACCATTGAGCAGTCCGGCCCCGGCTCCCGTCACCGCCGTGGTCAGCGCAAAACTCAAATAGCCGCCATGGTCCACCGCCCAGGCGCTGAGCAGGTTGCCGCAACCCACCAGGGTCAAGCCCGCGGCCATCATGCTGGCGGGGCTGAAGCGCGACGCCAGGCGAGCGCCGATACGCGGGCAAATCAGCATGGTCAGGGCAAACGGCAACATTCCCAGGCCTGATGCGACTGCGCTGAAACCCAGGCCGTTCTGCAGATAAAACGGCAACAGGGTCATCATCACCTGAGCGCACCCCGCGTAGGCGAACATGCCCAGCAGAGCGCCGATAAAGCGCGGATGGCGGAACAATTGAAGGTCAATCATGGGCCGGCGCTGCAAGGCTTCGATCAGCACGAACAGGCCCAGCAACAGCACCCCGGCACAGACCCGGGCATAGGTCAGCGGATTGTTCCAGCCAATGCGGTTGGCTTCGATCAGGCCCCAGATCAGACACAGCAAGCTGGCGCTGAAAGCCAGGCTGCCCCAGGGGTCGAGCCGCGCGGATTGCGGGTCGCGGGATTCGCCAATGGCATGCCTGACCAGCACCATCAGCAGCAGGCCCACTGGCAGGTTGAGGTAGAAAATCCAGCGCCAGCCCAGGTACTCGGTGATCAGCCCGCCAAGGGTCGGTGCGGCGGTCATGGCCACGCCCATGCAGGCGCCCCAGAAGGCCCAGGCCTTGGCCCGTTCCACCTCGTCGTGGAAGGCGTGCCCGATGGAAGCCAGTGCAGACGTCAGCAGCAGGGCCGCGCCCACGCCTTTGACGGCACGGGCGATCTCCAGCAGCAGGCTGGTGGGCGCCGCACCGCATCCCAGGGACGCAAGGATAAAAATGCTCAAACCCCAGAGCAGGGTCTTTTTGCGGCCGAAGCGGTCGGCAATGCTGCCGGCCGGCAGCAGCAGGGCGGCAAACGCCAGCATATAAGCGCTGACCACCCATTCGATATCGACAAAGCTGGCCCCCAGGTCACGGGCGATGCTGGGCAGGGTGACCGCGACGATATTGGTGTCGAGCACGATAAGTGAGCACACCCCGCTGGCGGTGAGCAGGGTCAGGCGCGGGCTGACGCTTTTCATCGTTGCACCTCGCGCATTACTTTGCAGGCAATCAATTTGACGGGCATGCTCGCGGCTCTCTAGTGTGGCGGTGGTCACAGGGTATCGCCGCGCAACCCGGGGTTTGTTAGCTGGCAGCCCGCACTTCATTACCTTTGAGCTAATGCTGCTATGGATATACGCCATTTCCGTTATTTTCTGGCCGTTGCACAGCAACGCAATTTCACCCGCGCGGCTGAAACGCTGGGGATTGCGCCACCGACCCTGAGCCGGCAAATCCAGGACCTTGAGCACGCCCTGGGGGTGCGCCTGTTTGTGCGCGAGCAACGGCAAGTGAGCTTGACCGAGGCGGGGCTGGCGTTGTTGCCCGATGCCGAAGCCACGGTGCGCCAGTTCGAGCTGGCGCAACGCAATGCCCAGCGCGCCGGGCGCGGTGAGACAGGGCACATCGAGTTGGGCTACGTCGCCTCGGCGGTGTACTCGGGGGTGTTGCAGCGCCAGGTGCAGGAGTTTGCCCGCGACTATGGCGAAGTCAGTCTGAGTGTGCGTGAAGCACCGATGGCCAGCCTGCCGGAGCGGATCATTGAAGGCCGGTTCGACTTGGGCTATGTGCGCTCGCCCATGACCCTGCACGAGGGGCTGGAGGCAATTGGGCTGAATGCCGAGGGTTTTGTACTGGCGCTGGCCGCCGATACTTGGCTGGCGCGTCTGAAAAACATCAGCGCCGAGCATTTGCAAAACGAGACCTTCATCCTCCCCGAGCAAATCAGCGGCACCCTGCACGTGGCGGCCCAGGGTGGCTACGCTCCGAAACTGGGGGCCCAGCCCGGCGGGCTGGTGGCGGTGATTGCGCTGGTTTCGCTGCGTCAGGGGGTGGCGGTGGTGCCAGCGTCGGTGGTGGGGCATATCAGCCTGCCCAATGTGCTTTACCGCCCGATCGAGGGCTGTGAGGCGCAATCGTGGCTGTCCTTGATCTACCGCCGATTTGAAAAGTCAGCCGTTGTGACCCGTTACATCGAGCAGGTCAAACGTGATGCGCGTACAGCCGCGCCGGACGCGAAATAGTGCTGAAAGACTGCAGGATTTAGTCGGCCATATACGTGCGTTCAAGCCTGGAAGCAGTACAATCGCGCACTTTTTACCGGGCATGGATGCTTTCGGCACACGCTCACGAGAAGACCCATGGTTTCTGCAAGTTACTCTCCCTCACTGGTTTTTATTTCCCTGTGTGTCGCGATTCTGGCGTCGTACACCGCCCTTGATCTGAGCGGGCGTATTGCCACGGCGCG
>JBILYW010000506.1:0-3342 GCA_044377555.1 Pseudomonas sp. | reverse complement strand
AATCGGTTTCGTGAGTTCCAGACCTATCAGCAACTGTGTGCCGACAGTCAGTTTCAGGTCGCCAGTTTGCACAATCAGGCCCATGTGCTGCATTACCCGCAAGTTCGCCAACTGACCCACGAGCTCAAAGCGCTGGGGGCTCACAATCTGAACCCCGGTCGCCCGGAAGGATTGACCGGCAGGGCACGGCTTCAGGGGCTGATTGGTGCTTATGAGCAGTTTCGTCAACCCCTCGGGCTACCGGCGACGTATCAGGTGGTCTACGGCATCCTGGAGAAAACGCGATGAGCCCTGCGTACTTCATTACCGGTACCGACACTGATGTGGGCAAAACCACGGTCGCGGCAGGTTTGCTGCATGCCGCCCGCGCAGCCGGGTTGAGCACGGCCGCTGGCAAGCCGGTGGCGTCAGGCTGTGACGTCACGCCCCGGGGGTTGCGCAATGCCGATGCGCTGGCGCTGATGGCTGAGTGCTCCATCGCGCTGAGTTATGACGAGGTCAATCCGGTGGCGTTCGAGCCGGCGATCGCGCCGCACATTGCCGCCCGCGAAGCCGGGGTTGTGGTGACGGTGCAATCGTTGCTGGGCCCCATGCGAAAGGTGTTGGCCAGGCAGGCGGACTTCACCCTGATCGAAGGCGCTGGCGGCTGGCGCGTGCCATTGTCGGGGCAAGACAGCTTGTCGGACCTGGCGCAGGCACTGGATCTGCCGGTGATACTGGTGGTGGGCGTACGGCTGGGCTGCATCAGTCATGCATTGTTGACCGCCGAGGCGATTGCCCGCGATGGCCTGCAACTGGCCGGCTGGGTGGCCAATATCATCGGCCCCAAAACCTCACGCCTGGAAGAAAACCTCGCCACCCTGGCGGAACGTTTGCCTGCGCCCTGTCTGGGCCGGGTGCCGAAGCTCAAATCAGCGTCGGCGCAGTCCGTGGCTGAATATCTGCAACTCGATTTACTGGACTGAAAACCGCTTCAATCCAGACCACGATCTATTGTGGGAGCGGGCCTGCCCGCGATGGCATCGGCTCTGTCTGACAGACTGTCCGCGTCGCCTGTATCGCGAGCAGGCTCGCTCCCACCATTCCGTTTCCCTTTGCCTGACAAATCCGACCTAAGACGAACGGCGGTATCGCGCTGCTTGACAATAAATAAGCGTAAACGTATGTTTCAAACACCTGTTTGACCGCCATAACAAATCCACGCGGTTGTTCATCCCCGGATTCATCAGCAGAGGTTTATCGCTATGCCTGACTACAAGGCCCCCTTGCGTGATATTCGCTTCGTTCGTGACGAACTGCTCGGTTACGAAGCGCATTATCAAAGCCTGCCGGCTTGCCAGGACGCTACTCCAGATATGGTTGACGCCATTCTCGAAGAAGGCGCCAAGTTTTGTGAGCAGGTGCTGGCACCTCTGAACCGCGTGGGTGACATTGAAGGCTGCACCTGGAGTGAATCCGGCGTTAAAACCCCTACCGGTTTCAAAGAAGCCTACAAACAATTTGTTGAAGGCGGCTGGCCTAGCCTGGCGCACGACGTAGAGCACGGCGGCCAGGGCTTGCCTGAGTCTCTGGGTCTGGCTGTGAGCGAAATGGTTGGCGCGGCCAACTGGTCGTGGGGCATGTACCCGGGCCTGTCCCATGGTGCGATGAACACCATCTCCGAGCACGGTACCCCTGAGCAGCAAGAGACCTACCTGAGCAAACTGGTGACCGGCGAATGGACCGGCACCATGTGCCTGACCGAGTCGCACTGCGGTACTGACCTGGGCCTGTTGCGCACCAAGGCTGAGCCCCAGGCTGATGGCTCGTACAAGATTTCCGGCACCAAGATCTTCATCTCGGCCGGTGAACACGACATGGCCGACAACATCGTCCATATCGTACTGGCCCGCCTGCCGGATGCACCGGCTGGCACCAAAGGCATTTCGCTGTTCATCGTGCCCAAGTTCAAGGCTAACGCCGATGGCAGCATCGGTGAGCGCAACGCCGTGTCCTGTGGCTCCCTTGAGCACAAAATGGGCATCCACGGCAACGCGACCTGCGTGATGAACTTCGACGGCGCCACGGGTTTCCTGATCGGCCCGCCGAACAAAGGCCTGAACTGCATGTTCACCTTTATGAATACCGCGCGTCTGGGCACCGCCCTGCAGGGCCTGTCCCACGCTGAAATCGGCTTCCAGGGTGGTCTGAAATACGCCCGTGACCGTCTGCAAATGCGTTCGTTGACCGGCCCAAAAGCCCCTGAAAAGGCGGCTGACCCGATCATCGTTCACCCGGACGTACGCCGCATGCTGTTGACCATGAAGGCCTTCGCCGAAGGCAACCGTGCGATGGTTTACTTCACTGCCAAGCAAGTCGACATCGTGAAATACGGCGTTGATGAAGAAGAGAAGAAGAAAGCAGACGCACTGCTGGCTTTCATGACGCCGATCGCTAAAGCCTTCATGACTGAAGTCGGTTTTGAGTCCGCCAACCACGGCGTTCAAATCTACGGCGGTCACGGCTTTATCGCTGAGTGGGGCATGGAGCAGAACGTTCGCGACAGCCGCATTTCGATGCTGTACGAAGGCACCACCGGTATCCAGGCACTCGACCTGCTGGGCCGTAAAGTGCTGATGACCCAAGGCGAAGCCCTCAAGGGTTTCACCAAAATCGTGCACAAGTTCTGCCAGAGCAACGAAGGCAACGAAGCCGTTCAGGAATTCGTGACTCCGCTGGCTGCACTGAACAAGGAATGGGGCGAGCTGACCATGAAGGTCGGTATGGCGGCGATGAAAGACCGTGAAGAAGTGGGTGCGGCCTCGGTCGACTACCTGATGTATTCCGGTTATGCGTGCCTGGCGTACTTCTGGGCTGACATGGCCCGCCTGGCAGCTGAGAAACTGGCTGCTGGCACGTCCGAAGAAGCGTTCTACAAAGCCAAGCTGCAAACGGCGCGCTTCTACTTCCAGCGCATCTTGCCGCGCACCCGTACCCACGTTGCCACCATGCTGTCGGGTGCCGCTAACCTGATGGACATGAAAGAAGAAGACTTCGACCTGGGCTACTAAGCTTCGGCGAGTCATCTAAAAAGCCGCGTTCCCTTTGGGGCGCGGCTTTTTGGTTTTTGGTGCTCGCCAAAAAAAACCAGTGGGAGCGAGCCTGCTCGCGAAAGCTTTCGCGAGCAGGCTCGCTCTCACATTAGATATGCTTTCGTGACTTGTTTGTAGTTCGAGGTCACAGCATGACCCTATGTATCGCAATTGTCGTTAAGCTAGACTGGGTCCTACATTAATCGCCGTTTCCAGATTACGAGGTTTGCCATGGCTGACTACAAAGCGCCCCTGCGCGATATGCGCTTCG
>JBILYW010000505.1:0-3343 GCA_044377555.1 Pseudomonas sp. | reverse complement strand
GTGGATGCTGGGGCAGGTACGTAAAGGCTATCGCGTAGCCATCGACCCGCCGATGTATGGCAACCGCATCCATGCCGACGACGCGGGCGGCCTGTTGGCCTTTTTGCTTGAGGCTGACCGCCAGGGTGAAGCCCTGGACGACTGCTACATAGGCGTCGATAACGCACCGGTGCCACTGGCCGAGGTGGTGGGCTGGTTACGTGAACGCCTGGGAGTGACCGAGTGGGCTGCCGAGACAAGCACCCGCAGGGCGGGCAGCAAGCGCTGCAGCAACGCCCGCGCCAAGGCACTGGGCTGGGAGCCGCGCTACTCGAGCTATCGCGAGGGGTATGCCGAGATTCTGGACGGGAAAGCCCTGTAAAGCCTGTAGCCACTGACAAGGATCGAAGGCTGCATCCTCGTCGGCTACAGGGTTAATACGGTTTACAGCTTCTCCAGCACCCACTCACGCTTGCCCGGGTAGAACTGGGGCATGTCGTCGGGTGCGGAGGCGTCCAGCGCCTGGAAGATTTCAAGCCGGCGACCATCGCGCACAAAAATGTGCGCAGCGCCAACCTCACCCTGCTGCAACCACAGGCTGTCGTACTCGCCACTCATCGATGCGCAATCGCCAGCCAGGCACAGGGCGTAATTCTGGATGCCGGGCAGACCTTGAAGCTGGCCATCTGGGGCGAAAATCACCTGATTGCCCTGGCCCTTGCCGCTAGCAATACGCCATTTACCGCCCAGATAGGCTGAGTTGAGTGACGTTTCAAAGCTGGTTCCCAAGGGTGCGTCGCTTGCAACGCTGACACGCGAACGAGCAAATGCCTGGCGCGGCTCGGCCTCGGTCTCGCCCTGGATCAGCGACTCACCGTCCAGGCTCAGGCCTGTGGCGCTGCTGCCATAAAAGCTGACTTGCCATCCACCATCGTTTTCAGGCAGCAATTTGCCTTCAACCCGTTCAAAGCCGTTGGTGTACTGAGCCGTAGCGTTTTTGGCGTCGATGTCCCATTCAAGGTTCGGCCCATAGGCCAGCAGGGCTTCGCGCAAGTTGCCGCCACTGGCAGCTGCGTCGATTGCGGCCTGATTGATCCAGACACCACTGATGTCGCGGTGGGCGGGTACGCCGGCACAACCCCCCAGAACAACAGTGAGCAGTGACAACACGAGCGCTTTGCGCATGGCGGGGTCCTTTTGAAACAAGGAGGAGCGGGGGTTGGCGCAGCATGAAGACGCTGCGCCGAGGGTGTTACTCAAGTACCAGAATAGCGTCCATCTCTACCTGCGAACCCTTTGGCAGGGCTGCAACGCCGATGGCGGCGCGGGCCGGGTATGGCTGTTCGAAGTATTTGCCCATGATCTCGTTGACCTTGGCGAAGTGGCTCAGGTCAGTCAGGAAGATGTTCAGCTTGACGATGTCCTTGAACGAACCACCAGCAGCTTCAGCCACCGACTTCAGGTTTTCGAAAACCTGAACAGTCTGGGCTTCAAAGCCTTCAACCAGTTCCATGGTTTTTGGGTCCAGCGGGATTTGACCGGACATGTAGACAGTATTGCCAGCTTTGATCGCCTGAGAATAAGTACCGATTGCAGCAGGTGCCTTGTCGCTGGTGATAACAGTCTTGGACATGGGTGACTCCTTGTAATTAGATGGCTACGCACGCATACGAGTGATGCGGATAACCCCGGTAAGGGCGCGCAGTTTTTTGATCACGCGAGCCAGGTGCACACGGTCGTGCACGCTGACCACCAGTTGAACGACGCTGATTCGACCATCGCGTTCGTCCATGCTGATCTTTTCGATGTTGCCGTCGGCGGCGTTTACGCTGCTGGCCAGCAGCGCAATCAGGCCGCGCTGGTGTTCCAGCTCGACGCGCAACTCGACGTTGAATTCGCCGGTAACGTCCTTGGCCCACGAAAGCTGGATGCATTTTTCGGGGTTATGGCGGATTTCACTAATATTGCGGCAGTTGTCCAGATGCACAACCATGCCTTTGCCCGCAGACAGATGGCCAACAATCGGGTCTCCCGGGATCGGCGTACAGCATTTGGCATAACTGAGCACCAAACCTTCCGTACCGCGAATCGCCAGCGGACCTTCCGGGCTAGGCAACGCTTCGCCTTCGCCCAGCAGACGTCGGGCCACCACGTAGGCCATGCGATTGCCCAGGCCTATGTCTTCGAGCAGGTCTTCGATCTGCTCCAGACGATACTCCTGGAGCATGGCCTGGACGCGCTCGGCCGGGATCTTATCCAGCGCACTGTTGAAGCCGTTGAGCACTTTGTTCAGCAGGCGCTCGCCCAGATTGACCGACTCGGAGCGACGCTGCAGCTTGAGCGCATGGCGGATATGCGTGCGCGCCTTGCCGGTGACCACAAAGTTGAGCCAGGCCGGGTTGGGACGCGCGCCGGGCGCACTGACGATCTCGACCGTGGAGCCACTTTGCAGCGGTTCGGACAACGGCGCGAGCCGGCGATTGATCCGGCACGCAATGCAGCTGTTGCCCACGTCGGTATGCACCGCGTAAGCGAAGTCGACTGCCGTGGAGCCTTTGGGCAGCTCCATGATCCGGCCTTTGGGCGTGAAGACGTAGACCTCGTCCGGGAACAGGTCGATTTTCACGCTTTCAATAAATTCTAGGGAGTTGCCAGCGCGCTGCTGCATCTCCAGCACGCCCTTGACCCATTGCCGCGCCCGGGCATGTGTACCCGTGTGCTGCTCGTCGCCACTGGATTTGTAGAGCCAGTGAGCGGCGATACCGTTGTTGGCCATTTCTTCCATCTCACGGGTACGGATCTGAATTTCGATCGGTACGCCATGCATGCCAAACAGCGTGGTATGCAACGACTGATAGCCGTTGGCCTTGGGAATGGCGATGTAGTCCTTGAAGCGGCCAGGCAGGGGTTTGTACAAATTATGTACAGCGCCCAACACCCGGTAGCAGGTGTCAACCTTGTCGACGATGATCCGGAACGCGTAAACGTCCATGATCTCGTTGAAGGCCCGGCGTTTGCCGCGCATCTTTTTGTAGATGCCGTAGATATGCTTTTGACGACCGCTGACTTCGCCCTGAATGCCATCAATGGCCAGACAGTGGCTGAGCGATTCTTCAATTTTGTTCACGATCTCTTTGCGATTGCCCCGGGCGCGTTTGACGGCCTGATAAATGCGCGCGGAGCGCATCGGGTACATCGCCTTGAAACCGAGGTCTTCGAATTCGATACGAATGCTGTGCATGCCCAGCCGATTGGCAATGGGTGCATAGATTTCCAGGGTTTCCTTGGCAATCCGTCGGCGTTTTTCGCCGGACAGCACTTCGAGGGTACGCATGTTGTGCAGGCGGTCAGCCAGCTTCACCAG
>JBILYW010000504.1:0-3344 GCA_044377555.1 Pseudomonas sp. | reverse complement strand
GGCAGCCACACGGCCAGCCGTGGCCGGTAAGGCAACAACATCAGCAACCCGAAGCCGCCCAGCGAAAGCATGCCCAGCCAGCCGACAGGCCCCATGGCCCAGCCCCAGGCCTTGCCACAAAAGTACAAACTCAGACCCAGGCAGATCCAGCCGCCAACCCGCAACACACGCCGCAACCTGGCTGACGGGGCTTTGTTCCACACCTGTTTGTAGTGACGCTCCAGCCCCTGGCACAGGGCAAGCATGCCGATATAAGCCAACGCCAGGGCCGCAAAAAAATGAGCCAGCATGTCAATTCACCTCGGCCATGACAGCGGTCTTTTTACGCGGCACCCGCTCCACCGCCGGTTGCGATACTTTCCAGCACGCCCATAGCAACAGGGCACCCAGCGCCATTGCCGTCAGCTCCAGCCCCATGCTGCTGTGCAGCGCCCACGGCTGGTTGACCGTGGCCAGGCTCAGCAGCGGCAAGGTCAGGCACATCACACCCGCCAGCGCCAACTGCTCGCGCCAGGCCTGCATCCGTGGCCTGATCAAGGCATGCAGCAAGCTCAACGCCCACATCCCAAAGAACACGTTCAGCTCGGCATCGCTGCGTTGCGCCATGCCGGCCGGCAACAGGTGATTGCCCCACAGCAAGCTGATGCAGGCCAGGCTCAAACCCGCCATCACGGTGACGTTGATCGCTTCCACCACACGGTACAGCACCTGCGCAACGCGGCTTTCGCTGGCGTATTTGCGCCGACGCTTGACCGTGAACAGCACCAGGCCGCTGCCGATCATGGCACTGCTGATCAGGCCGCAGATGAAGTACAGCCAGCGCATCGGGTAGCCCCCAAACTGGGCGAAGTGCAACCCGGAAACCACCCGGTGCGTGAGGACTGTGGAACGCATCTCGGTGGGCCCGGACAACTGCTCGCCCGTGACCCCGTCAAAGCGCATGCCGCCACCTTTGATCAGGGCGATGCGATTGCCCAGGATCGGGCGAATCTGGATTTCGGCATTGCTCTTCCCGGGGTTGCTGATGCTCACCCCGCTCAATGGCCCCATGACCTCGCGGGCCTTGGCCAGCAACGGTGCGATGGCCACCAGCGGCGCCGGTTCGATCGCCTGCGGGCGTTTGATTTCAAGCGCCGGTGGCGCCGTGTCCTGGGCCTTGAAAAAAGCCTCGCGGTTGCCATCGAACAAGGCGTCCATGGCCGCCGGCATGTAGATCACCAAAAAAATCGCCAGCCCGCTGTAGGTGATCATCAAGTGAAATGGCAACAACAGCACGGCACTGGCGTTGTGGGCATCAAGCCAGGAGCGCTGGCCCTTGGCGGGGCGAAAGGTGAAGAACTCCTTGAAGAACTTTTTGTGAATCACGATGCCGCTGACCAGTGCCGCGAGCATGCCCATTGCCAGGGCGCCGACCAGATAGATCCCGATCATGCGCGGCATGTGCAAGGTGAAGTGGAACAGGAAAAAGAACCGTCCTCCCACCGTTTCGCGCACCGGCAACACTTCGCCGCTGTCGGGGTCCAGGGTCACTGACACCCCGTCACGGCGCCCGCCGGTCGAAGCCTGTAGCTGCGGCGACCGCGCGTAAGGCAGGCTGATGCCCCATTGTTTGGCGCCGGGTTCATGCTCACTCAGATAACCCAGCGCGCGCTGCACTGCCTGCTCATCGGTCAACTGGTGTGCAGGCAGTTCGGGGTTCATCCAGTTGTCGATCTCCTGATCGAACACCGCAAGGGTGCCGGTCAAAAAAATCACAAACAGCAACCATCCAACAATCAGGCCGCCCCAGGTGTGCAGCCAGGCCATGGATTGGGTCAGGGTCTGTTTCATCCCATGCGCTCCAGCAGTTGAGGCCAAAAACCGATGGCAGCCAGGGGCACCGCGAGCACCGCCCCCATCCATGCCGACCACTGATGGCGGGCGGCAAATGCCCACAAAATGGCAAAGGTGTAGATCACAAACGACAGCAGGCTGGCGACGATCATCGAGTCTACGTTGTCCAGCGGCAACAGCCGGGCCAGCGCCGCGGTAAAGGCGTAGGTAAAGACATAACCGCCCACCAGTGCGGCCAGTGTGCGAGACAGGATCGGCACCCAGGCCGAGGTTGCGAGTTTCATGTATTGATCCTTCATCGAGCCCTGCGTTTTGCCTGTGCCAGATGCGACAACGGCGCGGCACCCGTTACTCACGGATGTCGCGCCTGAAAGTGCCTGCACTGCGAGCAGTGAGGCCGACGTTGTATCAGAACGAACTGGTCACCGACGCGAAGTAGGCACGGCCCGCTTCGTTATAGGTTTGTGCACCCGCCTCGTCTGCGTTGCCCTTGCGGTACAGCTGTTTGTCGAACAGGTTATTGATGCCCACCCGCACGCTGAAGTTTTTGTTGAACTCATAACCGCTGCTCAAACCCACCAGACCGTAGGGGTCAACCGGTTGCTGCACCGATTTGTCCAGCGCTTCGTTGGCGCGGTTGTTACGTTTGGGCGCTTCCTGCTTGCCATAGTAAGTACCGCTGACCTGGAACGACAGCTTCTCGGTGGCATACCAGTCCAGCATGGTATTGAGGGTGTACTTGGGGATGATGCTCAGCGGATCACCGGTTTCCTTGTCCTTGCTTTCGATCATGTAGGTCAGGTTGGTGTTCCAGTCCAGATCTTCGCGCAGGCTGACGAACAGGTTGCCTTCAACCCCTTGCACGATGGCCTTGCCGCTGTTTTCCCATTGCAGAACCCGACGCCCGTTTGGCAAGCGGAATGCCGCTTCGTTGCTGGCATTGATCTTGTTCTGGTAGTCATTGCGGAAATACGTCGCGCTGGTGCGCCATGTGCCTTTGTCGAACGCCAGGCCGATCTCTTTGTTGACGCTGATTTCCGGCTTCAGGTCCGGGTTGCCCACCAGGTAGCAGCCACCCAGGTTGACCTCAACCGAGCTGCAACCGTTGCCACGGCTGTACAGCAGGTAGTTGGGGTTGGACTGGTACAGGTTCGGGGTTTTGTAGGCCCGGGCAATACCGCCCTTGATGCTCAGCTCATCGGTGATCTGGTGCGAAGCGTTGAGGCTCGGGCTCCAGTTGCCGCCGAACTCGCTGTGATGGTCAAAACGTACGCCCGGAGTGACGATGGTTTTGGCGCCGACTTCGATGTTGTCTTCCACATAGAACGCGTAGCTGTTGGCCGTGGATTTGGTTTGGGTGCGGTCGGTTCCGGGAAGGCTCGGAATATCGCCTGTGCCCGGGTCCCAGCTTTGCGGGCGCAACGAGCCCGGGTCGTTCAGCGACTCGTACAGGTATTCGCCGCCCAGGGTCAGCACCTGGGGAGTGCCCATGGTCAACGGCAAGTTCACTT
>JBILYW010000503.1:0-3346 GCA_044377555.1 Pseudomonas sp. | reverse complement strand
AACTGCGGCGCAATGAGTGCCAGATTGCACTCTCGCCCAAGCCGCTGGATGTGGAAGCGGCCAGCAAAGACCCCGAGTTGTCGGTGACTCGAACCCCGGCCTTCATGACGGCGTTTGTGGCCATTAATAGCCAGCATCCCCCACTGGACAAGCCAGAGGTGCGCCAGGCCATCAACCTGGCCTTCGACAAGAACACCTACCTCAAGGCCGTATTCGAGAACAGCGCGCAGGCGGCCAACGGCATTTATCCCGCCACCACCTGGAGTTATGCCAAGGACTTGCCAGGGTATGCCCATGACCCGAAAAAGGCCCGCGAACTGCTGGCCAGGGCCGGGCTTAAAGACGGGTTTAAAACCACTATCTGGACGCGCCCCACCGGCAGCGTGCTAAACCCTAACCCGAGTCTGGGCGCGCAGTTGCTGCAGGCTGATCTGGCTCAGATCGGGATCAAGGCGGATATCCGGGTTATCGAGTGGGGCGAGTTGATCCGCCGCGCCAAGGCGGGCGAGCACGACCTGCTGTTTATGGGCTGGGCGGGTGACAACGGCGACCCGGATAACTTCCTGACGCCGCAATTTTCGTGTGCGGCAGTGAAGTCCGGAACCAACTTTGCGCGCTATTGCGACAAGACTCTGGATGGTTTGATCAGCCAGGGCAAAACCCTCAGCGATCAGGACAAGCGCAGTGCGCTGTATCAAAAGGCTCAAGAACTGATTCAGCAGCAGGCCTTGTGGCTGCCGCTGGCACATCCAACGGCCTACGCACTAACCCGAAGTGATGTGCAGGGCTATCAGGTGAGTCCTTTTGGACGTCAGGACTTTTCGACGGTCAGCCTTAAGCCCTGAGCCTTACATACAGCCGTATTCGACCATCGAAAGCGGTTCGCCATCACCGACGATGAAGTGATCCAGCACCCGCACTTCGATCAGATCCAGCGCCTCGGTGAGGCGCTTGGTCAGCGTGCGGTCGGCCTGGCTGGGATCGGTGATGCCCGAGGGGTGGTTGTGGCAAAAGATCACCGCTGCCGCGTTATGAGCAAGGGCGCGCTTGACCACCTGGCGCGGGTAAACGCTGGCGCTGTCGATGGAGCCCCGAAACAGCACTTCAAAGGCCAGCATGCGGTGTTTGGAGTCCAGGAACAGACAGCCGAAGACTTCGTGGGGCTCATGGCGCAGAAGCGACTTCAGGTAGTCGCGAACCGCTTGCGGGCTCTCTAGCGCGGAGTCGCGGCGCAGGCGTTCGGCCAAGTGGCGACGGCTCATTTCCAGTACCGCTTGCAGCTGGCTGAACTTGGCGGGCCCTAGCCCGAGCTGGCGGCAAAATGCCTGAATATCGGCCTCCAGCAAGGCCCGCAGGCTGCCGAATTCACAGAGTAAATGACGCGCCAGGTCGACTGCGCTTTTGCCCGAAACCCCGGTACGCAGGAAGATGGCCAGCAGTTCGGCGTCGGAAAGGCTGGCTGATCCGTGCTCCAAAAGCTTCTCTCGCGGACGTTCCGCCGCGGGCCAGTCTCTTATGCTCATAACACCTCCTTGTGAGTTCCCTGACGGTCGCTGTGTTATCTTAGCCCATCATTTTTGCGTGGCATTTGGCCATTTTCCGCGCAGTCATCATCGAACTAAAAGGCAGGCCTATGCAGCGGCTGTATCGAAAACGCATTGTTTTGGGCGTCGGCGGCGGCATTGCTGCTTACAAGAGTGCAGAGCTGGTTCGCCGCCTGCTCGATCAAGGCGCAGAAGTGCGCGTTGTCATGACCCGTGGCGGCAGTGAGTTCATCACCCCCCTCACCATGCAGGCCCTGTCCGGGCACCCCGTTCATCTGGACTTGCTCGACCCTGCGGCAGAAGCCGCCATGGGTCATATCGAGCTGGCCAAGTGGGCGGACCTGGTGCTGATCGCGCCCGCGACGGCCGACCTGATCGCCCGTCTTGCCCAAGGCCTGGCGAATGATCTGCTGACCACGCTGGTACTCGCCACCGATGCAACGGTGGCCATCGCGCCTGCGATGAACCAGGCCATGTGGCGTGACCCGGCGACCCAGGCCAATACCCGATTGCTTGAAAGTCGCGGTCTGCGCGTGTTTGGCCCGGCCTCCGGGAGCCAGGCCTGTGGTGACGTGGGCTTTGGTCGCATGCTCGAAGCCGATGACCTGGTGCACTGCGCCGCCGAGTGCTTCCAGCGTCAGTTGCTGACCGGCAAGCACGTGCTGATCACGGCTGGCCCGACCCAGGAAAATATCGATCCGGTGCGTTACATCACCAACCACAGCTCCGGGAAAATGGGCTTTGCCCTGGCCGAAGCGGCGGTTGAAGCCGGTGCCCGCGTGACCCTGATTACCGGCCCGGTACATTTGCCGACCCCGGATCGGGTTAGCCGCATCGACGTGGTCAGTGCCCGTGACATGCTCGCAGCCTGTGAGGCGGCGATCCCGTGTGACGTGTTTATTGCCTCTGCGGCGGTTGCCGACTACCGCCCGGAAGTCGTTGCCCCGCAAAAACTCAAGAAAGACCCTACCAAGGGCGACGGCCTGTTGCTGCAGATGGTGCGCAACCCGGACATTCTGGCCACTATCGCTTCGCGCCCGGATCGCCCTTTTAGTGTCGGCTTCGCCGCAGAGACCGAGCACCTGCTCGATTACGCTGCGCGCAAGCTGAAGGACAAAAACCTCGACCTGATTGTCGCCAACGATGTGGCTAACCCCAGCATTGGCTTCAACAGTGAGGAAAACGCGTGCAGCGTGATTGACCGCGAACTGCACGCCACTGTGTTTGCCCAGACCAGCAAGGGCAAGATTGCCCGCCAGCTGATCACTTTTATCGCCGAACGTCTGAACCAGGTTTAACTCGTATGCACGCTTTGCAAGCCAAGATCCTCGACCCACGCATTGGTAACGAATTCCCGCTGCCGCAGTACGCCACGCCCGGTTCCGCCGGTCTTGACCTGCGCGCCATGCTTAAACAAGACACTGTTCTGGAGCCGGGCCAGACCCTGCTGATCCCGACCGGCCTGTCGGTGTACATCGGCGATCCGGGCCTTGCCGCGCTGATCCTGCCGCGCTCGGGCCTGGGCCACAAGCACGGCATCGTGCTGGGCAACCTGGTGGGTCTGATCGACTCTGACTACCAGGGTGAATTGATGGTTTCGTGCTGGAACCGTGGCCAGACCGCATTCAACATCACAATCGGCGAGCGTATCGCTCAGCTGGTGCTGGTGCCGGTGGTACAGGCGCACTTTGAGCTGGTCGAAGAGTTCGACGAAAGCCAGCGTGGCGCTGGTGGTTTTGGCCATTCCGGCAAGCTCTGAGCATGCAGTGTCAGGTCAGGCGTTCTGCCTGACCGCTTCAGCG
>JBILYW010000054.1:0-10214 GCA_044377555.1 Pseudomonas sp. | reverse complement strand
GGCGATGATTATGGATAGCTTGCCCCCCGGGCCGATGCTCGCAGTATTGGCCCTGTTGTTTACCGGGCTAGGGTTCTTTATTGGGATTCTTTCACGCAACGCCCGCCACGCAGCCCACCGTGCCGAATCCCCCCAGCTTCACAACGAAACCGGCCCCGGAGACGATGAGCAGCCCAACAGCCGCCCGTCCCTGCTTTCCGGCATCCATGCGCTGGACAACATCACGGTCAACGACATCCTGATCCCGCGCAGCGAGGTCGAAGGCCTCAACCTTGACGATCCGATCGAAGACCTGATCGAACAGTTGCGCCAGACCACACGCACGCGCCTGCCGGTGTTTCATAACGACATCAATCAGGTCGAAGCCATTCTCAACACCCGCCACATTCAACACATGCTGCCGGATGCCAGCCTGACCAAAGAGGCATTGCTGGACGTCTGCCACGAACCCTACTTCATCCCCGAAAGCACCCCGCTGCAACTGCAACTGCTGAATTTTCACAAGCAGCAGCGCCGGCTGGGCGTGGTGGTCGATGAGTACGGCGAAGTGCTCGGCATCGTGACACTTGAAGACATCCTCGAAGAAATCGTGGGCGAATTCGAGGATGAGCAGAACATCGACAACCCCCATATCGACCCCCTGCCTGACGGACGCTATGTGATCGATGGCGCAGCCTCCATCCGCGAGCTGAACAAAGCCCTGGGCTGGCACCTGCCCTGCGACGGCCCCAAGACCCTCAACGGCCTTGTCACCGAAGCACTGGAAACCATTCCTGAAACCACGGTATGCCTGAAAATAGGCGCCTATCGCCTGGAGATCCTCCAGACCGAAGAAAACCGCGTCAGCCGTGTACTCATCTGGCACAACAGCGTCAAACCCGCGGTTTAATCACTCCGCAAGACCTTGTTACATTCAGATTGGCCTCCCTATAATCATTGCGCTTACACCCAGCCCTCAGGGCTAAACGACCATAAAAAACGCTCTGCCGTATCCGCCGAAAAAGCGGATAGCGGTTAAAGAGCTCATAACTGTCAGGGATATGCGCATGACCACCAGCACCACTTACAGCGAAGCCGTGCCCGACAAGCCGGTCAACTCCGCAACCCGCGTTGCCACGGCCAGCTTTATTGGCACGGCCATCGAGTTTTACGACTTCTATGTGTATGCCACCGCTGCAGCACTGGTCATCGGCCCGGTATTTTTCCCCCAGACTTCCGGCACAGCGCAAATGCTGTCGGCGTTTCTGACCTTCGGTATCGCGTTTCTTGCCCGCCCGCTGGGCTCATTTCTATTCGGTCACTTCGGTGACCGGGTCGGGCGCAAATCCACCCTGGTTGCATCCCTGCTGTTGATGGGCGTGTGTACCACGCTGATCGGCGTATTGCCGGGTTACGCCACGATTGGCGCCTGGGCCCCGATCCTGCTCTGCGTACTGCGCTTCGGCCAAGGCCTGGGGTTGGGTGGCGAATGGGGCGGTGCCGCACTGCTGGCCACCGAGAACGCCCCCAAAGGCAAGCGCGCCTGGTATGGCATGTTCCCGCAACTGGGGCCTTCGATTGGCTTTCTGGCGGCCAACGGCCTGTTCCTGACCCTGGCCTTGACCCTCAGCGATGAACAATTCCGCTCGTGGGGCTGGCGCATCCCGTTCCTGCTCAGCGCCGCGCTGGTGATGGTGGGCCTGTATGTGCGGCTCAAACTGGAAGAAACCCCGGTGTTTGCCAAGGCCGTAGCGCAACACGAACGGGTGAAAATGCCCATCGTTGAGCTCTTCAGCCAATACTGGGCACCGATGCTGCTGGGCGCCGCCTCAATGGTGGTGTGCTATGCGCTGTTCTATATCTCGACCGTATTTTCGCTGAGCTATGGTGTCTCCACCCTGGGCTACACCCGCGAAACCTTCCTCGGCCTGCTGTGCTTTGCCGTGCTGTTCATGGCTGCGGCCACGCCTCTGTCGGCCTGGGCCAGTGACCGTTATGGGCGCAAGCCGGTACTGATTGTCGGCGGCGTATTGGCGGTTCTGTCCGGTTTTCTGATGGAACCCCTGCTCACCCACGGTTCAACCTGGGGGGTGGCGTTGTTCCTGTGCATCGAGCTGTTTTTGATGGGCGTGACCTTTGCCCCGATGGGCGCCCTGCTGCCAGAACTGTTCCCGACCCGCGTGCGCTATACCGGCGCGTCGGCGGCATACAACCTGGGCGGGATTGTCGGCGCATCGGCCGCACCCTTCTTCGCCCAGAAACTGGTGAGCATGGGCGGTTTGAGCTGGGTGGGCGGGTATGTGTCAGGCGCGGCAATACTCAGCCTGATCGCTGTGCTGTGCCTGAAAGAAACGAAAGAGGCTGACCTGAACAAGGTGGCCTGAAGCAACACTCAACCTGTGGGAGCGGGCTTGCTCGCGATTCGGACAACTCGGAACATCGGATAAACCGAGGCGCTGCAATCGCGAGCAAGCCCGCTCCCACAAGTTTTTTACAGTTCTACAACTACGGCTTTGGCAGCACGGGTCGCTTTGGCCCGTGCAGCCTCAATCGACTCATCCCGCGCCAGCGCCACGCCCATGCGGCGCTGACCATTGACCTCTGGCTTGCCGAACAGACGCAAGGCCGTGTCCGGCTCGCTCAGGGCCGCGCCCAGGTTGGCGAATGCGGTCTGGGTCGATTGCCCCTCAACCAGAATCACCGCCGAAGCCGAAGGCCCGAACTGACGGATCAACGGGATCGGCAGGCCCAGAATCGCCCGCGCATGCAGCGCGAATTGCGACAGGTCCTGAGAAATCAAAGTCACCAGACCGGTGTCATGGGGGCGCGGCGAGACTTCGCTGAACCACACCTGATCGCCTTTGATAAACAGCTCTACACCAAACAGACCGCGACCACCCAGCGCCTCGGTGACTGCCCTGGCCACTCGCTCGGACTCGGCCAGCGCAATCGGGCTCATGGCCTGTGGCTGCCAGGATTCCTGGTAATCGCCCTTCTCCTGACGGTGACCGACCGGCGCGCAGAACGTGGTGCCGCCAACATGGCGCACGGTGAGCAGAGTGATTTCGTAATCGAAGTCGATAAAACCTTCAACAATGACCCGCCCCTTGCCCGCACGACCGCCTTCCTGTGCGTAATCCCAGGCCGCCTTTACGTCGTCGGCGCTGCGCAACAGGCTCTGGCCTTTGCCCGACGAACTCATCACCGGCTTGACCACGCACGGGAAGCCCAGGTCCAGCACCGCAGCACTGTAGTCCTCGAAGGTATCGGCAAAATGGTACGGCGAGGTCGGCAGGTCCAGCTCTTCTGCCGCCAGACGGCGAATGCCCTCGCGATTCATGGTCAGCGAAGTAGCACGTGCAGTCGGGATCACGGTGAAGCCTTCAGCTTCCAGTTCCACCAGGGTCGCAGTGGCGATGGCTTCGATTTCCGGGACGATAAAGTGCGGCTTTTCTGCTTCGATCACGGCGCGCAGGGCTGCGCCATCGAGCATGTTGATCACGTGGCTGCGATGGGCAACCTGCATGGCCGGTGCATTGGCGTAGCGGTCGACGGCGATCACTTCGACCCCCAGACGCTGCAGTTCGATGACAACTTCTTTGCCCAGCTCACCGCAGCCACACAGCAATACGCGGGTCGCGGTCGGCGACAGTGGAGTTCCGATACGGGTCATTTCAGGTCCTCAAGGAAACAAAATCATCGAAGGCGCGCGCAAAGCTTGCGCCTGCAGGGGGATAACGGCCCTAGACAGCGGCCTTGCGTAAACGCCAGGCCATTGCCAGCCAGACGCAGGTAACACCGGCGAATTTGGAAGCCATGGCGATCAGAATCACCCCGGGGGTGAACGCGTCGATCATGCCGAAAAAGATAAAGGTATCAATGGGAATACTCAGCGCTGAGCTGATCCACAGGCGGTCATGCAAAGGGCGCCTGGTGATGCTGAACACCAGCCAGTCGATGCACTCCGATACCGCGAATGCAGTAGCGCTGGCCAGGGCAATCGAAGGATCTGAAGTGATATACGACAGCACCAGCGCCGCCAGCATGGCCAACAGGGCGCCGTGGCCAAAGCGGGTTTGCACCATATCGCGCAACACGAACACCAGCCCGCCCCAGGCTGACCAGATAATGTCCAGATGCGGCGCCGTGGAGAACGCGAAGTTGATCAGCACGACGCTGGCGATATAAGCGATAAGAAACAGCATGGGAGCGGGCGACACCTCTAAATAAGGCGCACAGGGTACTTGAGTCGCTCAGAACTGTGTAGCCGGGGAGTGCCCCCAAAAAACTCTATCGGGAGTTCGGCATCCACATCCCGCTGGCCTTCGCCCGCTCATGGCACAACACCAGCACCTCGCGGCGCTCGGGGTTGGTCATGCGGCTCCAACGGGTAATTTCCGCCACGGTGCGCTGGCAGCCGCTGCACACGTCATCGTCGTCCAGTGCGCAAATGTTCACGCAGGGCGAGGCAACCGGGCGCTCCGTCTCGCTCATTGCTCTTGCACCTTCAGGTCACGGGCATAACGCTGGCCGTTCTTCACGTAGTGCGCTGCGCTGGCCTCCAGCAGTTTTTTCTGGTCCTCGGTCAGGTCGCGCACCACCTTGCCCGGCGACCCCATGACCAGCGAACCGTCAGGGATTTCCTTGCCCTCGCCGATCAGCGAATTGGCGCCGATGATGCAATGCTTGCCGATTTTGGCGCCATTGAGGATTACCGCATTGATCCCGATCAGGCTGTAATCGCCCACCGTACAGCCATGCAGCATGGCGTTGTGGCCGATGGTCACGCCCGTGCCCAAGGTCAGCGGATAACCCATGTCGGTATGCATCACCGCGCCATCTTGCACGTTGCTGTGCTTGCCAATCAGGATCAGCTCGTTATCGCCGCGCAACACGGCGTTAAACCAGACACTGGCCCCCTCCTCCAGCCGCACCTTGCCGATCAGGGTGGCATTGGGAGCTGTCCAGCTCTCGGGATGGGTTTCGACGAGCGAGTCGCCCAGGCTGTATTTCATGCTGATGTCCTCAAGGCAGGCGTGGCTGTCTGCTGACAGCTCTTTATATGGAAATGGAGCGTTCAGGCGGGGAATGCAGGTTGATATTGACGTCGTCGTACAGCAGGTTCATCAGCTCGACGATCATGATTGCCGTGAGCCCCCAGATTTTGTAAACGCCAAAACGGTAGCTCGGCACATACCAGCTGCGCCCCTGATAATCGATGCGATGGGTGTGCTCACGCGGGTCCTGGCGGAAGAACTCCAGCGGCACGCTGAACACCGCAGCGATTTCGGCATCGTTGGCCAGGTATTCGACGTAGTCCGGCACAAGGCCGACGTAAGGCGTCACGCGGATACCGTGCAAAGAGATCAAGGGGCTGAGGGGGCCGATAATTTCGACCAGACCCGGCGGCAGGCCGATTTCTTCTTCTGCCTCGCGCAGGGCGGTAAACACCAGGTCCGGGTCTTCCGGATCGCGGCGCCCGCCGGGGAAGGCCACTTCACCGCCGTGGGTCGACAACCCGCTGGCACGCAGGGTCAGGATCAGCTCGGGCTCATCACTGCGCGTTACCGGCAACAGCACGGCGGCCTCCGGAAAGTAGCGTTCTGTTTCCAGCGTACGCGGGGTGTAGCGGCTTACACGGCCAAGCAGCTCGTCCAGCATAGGTCATCTCGATCCGTCACTTATCGGGCATCATGCACCAAATCTTGCCGGGCACCCAAGCCCCACAGTGTCGCAGCCAACCATGCCGCACTTGCCGAGGGCCCGCTCCACCCCCCAAGATAGGCGCAGTACCCAGAGACCACAGCATGAAATTTTGCAATTTGTGCGGCCATTCCGTCAGCCAGCATATCCCGCAAGGCGATTCACGCCTGCGCTATGTGTGCGACCACTGCCACACCGTCCACTACCAGAACCCCAATATCGTTGCCGGCTGCCTGCCCACCTGGGGCACGCAAGTGCTGTTGTGCCGGCGCGCCATTGAGCCGCGCAAAGGTTACTGGACACTGCCCGCCGGGTTTATGGAGAACGGCGAGACGGTAGAACAGGCCGCCCGGCGCGAAACCCTCGAAGAAGCCTGTGCCGTCGTTGAGAACCTGAACATCTACACCCTGATCGATGTGCCGCACATTAATCAGGTGCATATTTTCTACCGCGCCGAGCTGCAAAACCTCGAATTTTCCGCCGGGGAAGAGAGCCTTGAAGTCCGGCTCTTCGAAGAGACCGACATCCCTTGGTCAGAGCTGGCTTTTCGCACGGTCAGCCGTACCTTAGAATGCTTTTTCGCTGACCGCGCGGGTGACACTTACCCCGTGCGCAGCGAGGCTGTAGCGCCTCTGGCCAGCCTGATCAAACCCCAACAATAATGCTGTTTGCCTTGCACCTCAGGAATATCCCCCTAATGCGTTGGTTGCTCGCTGCTCTCTGCCTGTCGTTTGCCGTTACCTGCCAGGCTTCTGTTGTCATCACCGTGAACGGCAAACCCGTCGATAAAAACCAGGTACTCCAGTCAACCCCGTCGGCACTGCCGATCCATGGCGGGCAAAGCATCGAAAAGGTCCTGGTCCTCAAGTCTGCGCGCAAGCTGCAACTGATCAGCGACGGCAAACCGATCAAGACCTACCGCATTTCATTGGGCAAACAACCCAAGGGGCCAAAAATGCGCGAGGGCGACAAACGTACGCCTGAAGGGCTGTACTGGGTCGACTGGCGCAAAAAAAGCGACAAGTTCAACCTGGCCATGCACATCAACTACCCCAATGTCAGTGACGCGGCTACCGCACGGCGTGAAGGCGTGAACCCGGGGTCGATGATCATGATCCACGGCACACCGGACAGCGCAGAAAACCCCGAAGACCTGTTCCACACCCTGGACTGGACCGATGGCTGCATCGCGATGAAAAACTACGAAATGCGCGAAGTCTGGAACCTGGTTCAGGACGGCACGATGGTTGAAATCCGCCCCTGAGCAAAAATAAATTCCAGCCCTCGTACCTGCGTCTTTCTCCCCCGCGTTTAATACCACTGCACACCGCCGGGCCCAACAGGGCCCGCAACCTCTCGACGCCTTCACCAAAACGCTAATACCACTTAAACACCAAATTAATAATCCACCCTGCAAGCCCCTGCCTGCATTGGGCAAGCCTCGATTGCGCGCATTGACTTGGTATTAAAGTGGTATTAGTTTTGCCGCATTACCGAGCGACAAAAACCCAATAACCGCATCGGACACACCGCCCATGAGCACGCTTCTTGCCCTACGCCCGGACGACACCCTGGCCACGCCGCTGTACCTGCAACTCGCCCGAAACCTGGAAGCCGCGATTCACGCTGGCGTCTGGAAAGCCGAGCAGGCACTGCCTTCCGAGCGCAGCCTGAGCGAACAACTGGGCCTGTCCCGCGTTACCGCCCGCAAAGCCCTGGAAGTGCTGTTCGAGCAAGGCCTGATCCGCCGCAGCCAGGGCTCCGGCACCTTTATCACCCCTCGTCTTGAGCAACCGCTGTCGCGGCTTTCCAGCTTCAGCGAAATGCTCCGGCTCAAAGGCTTTGTGCCAAGTTCACAGTGGCTGGACCGGGAAATCACCCCGCCTACCCACGAAGAGCTGATCCGCCTGGCACTGTCGCCGACCGACAAAGTCGCCCGCCTCAAGCGTCTGCGCAAAGCCGATGACACGGTGATGGCCATCGAGATGAGCACCCTTCCTGCGTCGCTGATCCCACAGCCGCAGGTCATTGGCGACTCGCTTTACGAACACCTGGACCGCATCGGCAAACCGGTGGTTCGCGCCCTGCAGCACATTCAGGCGGTCAACGCCTCGGCCGAATTTGCCGCGCTGGTCGGGATCGAGCCCGGTACCGCCATGCTGCTGATGACCCGGGTTGGCTACCTGGAAGACAACACCCCCATCGAAGTCACCGACACCTATTGCCGCAACGATTACTACGACTTCGTGGCCGAGCTGCGCCGCTAACCCTTACTCGACGCCACGCCACGCCCGGAGAGCCGGCCATGTCTGAAGACAACATCCTCACGCCCCAAGGCTGGGTTCGCGGTCGCCTGCTGCTGCAAGGCGCCAAGGTGCTCGGCATCGAAGGCCGCCCCTGCGACCCGGCCGACAATGACCTGCCATACCTGCTGCCCGGCTTTATCGACTTGCATGTTCACGGCGGTGGCGGCAAAGACATCATGCAAGGCAGTGAGGCCTTCGAAACCATCACCCGCACTCACCTGCGGTTCGGCACCACGGCGTTGCTGGCTACCACCATGACTGCTCCGAATCACGACATCTGCCGTGTGCTCGGTGCCCTTGGCGATTTTTGCCAGCAGCGCCCAAGCGGCTGCGCCCGGGTGCTCGGCGTGCACCTTGAAGGCCCGTTTATCAACCCCGGCAAACTCGGCGCGCAACCCAACTTCGCCCACACCGCGCTGATGGCTGAAGTCGAAGACTACCTGGGCCTGGCGCCGATCAAGGTCATCACCATCGCCCCCGAGATTGCCGGCCACATCGAACTGATTGGCGAGCTCAGTGCCCGCGGTATTCGCATGCAACTGGGCCACACCCTGGGCAGTTATGAAGAAGGCGTGGCCGCACTGGCCGCCGGCGCCAGCAGCTTTACCCATCTGTATAACGCCATGAGCCCGCTGCATCACCGTGAGCCCGGCATCCTTGGCGCAGCGCTGGCCCATGCGCGGTTTGCCGAGTTGATCCCCGACTTGCTGCACGTACACCCCGGTGCGATCCGCGCGGCCTTGCGGGCGATCCCCTGTCTGTACTGCGTCACCGATTCTACGGCCGCCACCGGCATGCCCGATGGCGAATACCAACTGGGCAGCCACACCGTGACCAAATGCCTGGGCGGCGTGCGCCTGGCAGATGGCACGTTGGCGGGCAGCACCCTGACCATGGATCAGGCGCTGCGCAACCTGGTGAAAATCGGCCTGCCGCTGGCCGAAGCCTCGCAGCGCCTGTCGCAGTTCCCGGCCGATTACCTCGGCATGGAAGACCGCGGGCGCTTGCAACCCGGCAGCTGGGCCGACTGCGTGCGCCTGGACCGTTCACTGAACATCATTGCCGTCATGGTCGAAGGAGAAGCGCTTGACTTCCAAAATGCTTGAAGAGGCCCGGATCTCGTGTGAAGCGGTCGAACGCCAACTGTTCAATCTCGACCCGTTCCTGGCCGACCTCGCCCACGAACTGCGGGCCAACCCCCCCGATGTCGCCATGACCCTCGCCCGGGGCAGTTCAGACCATGCCGCCAGCTACTTTGCCTACCTGACCATGCAGCACCTGGGCGTGCCCGTGGCCTCGTTGCCGATGTCGGTTGTCACCTTGCGCCAGTCGCCGCTGCGGGTGAAGGGGCAGGCGGTGTTTGCCTTCTCCCAGTCGGGCCAGAGCCCTGATCTGATCGACAGCCTGCGCTTGCTGCGTGAGCGTGGCGCATTGAGCGTGGCGCTGGTGAATGCCGAACACTCACCGCTCGAAGAGGCCAGCGCCTACACCCTGCCCCTGTCTGCCGGTGCGGAATACAGCGTGGCTGCCACCAAAAGCTTTATCGCCACCCTGAGCGCCAGTGCCCGGCTGGTGGCGCATTGGGCCAACGACCAGGCCTTGCTCGAAGCCGGCCATTTATTGCCCGCCGGTTTGCGCGACGCCTGCACCCAGGATTGGAGCAAGGCCATCGACACCCTGCGCGATGCCCAACGCTTGCTGGTGATCGGCCGGGGGGCAGGTTTTGCCATCGCCCAGGAGGCCGCGCTCAAGTTCAAGGAAACCTCGACCCTGCAGGCCGAAGCCTTCAGCAGCGCCGAAGTGCGCCACGGCCCGATGGCCTTGATCGACGAAAACTACCCGCTGCTGATTTTTGCCCCGCGCGGCGTGGAGCAGGCGGGCTTGCTGGCCCTGGCCCATGACATGCGCCTGCGTGGCGCCCGCGTGTTGCTGGCGGCCCCCAGTGATGTGCCCGAACGCGACCTGACCCTGAGCCAGGCGGCACACCCGGATCTGGACCCGATTCTGGCAATCCAGAGTTTTTACGTGATGGCCGCAGGCCTGGCCGAAGCCCGAGGGTTAGACCCCGACCAGCCGCGTTTTTTAAGCAAAGTGACCCGTACCCACTGACACCGCAGGTTTAATGAGTATCGCGCCATGCACAATAATAAAAAGCTCACCCTCAGCGCGCCGCTTAGCGGTCCGATCATCAAGCTGTCCCACGTACCGGACGACGTGTTTTCCAGT
>JBILYW010000502.1:0-3347 GCA_044377555.1 Pseudomonas sp. | reverse complement strand
GAAATCCAGAAAGTTGAGCATGTAGGCATGACGCACCGGGATCTGTTTGTTGAACCCCGGGTCCAGCCGTACCTGGGTGGCGCTATAGCCCAGCGCCAGGGTGACCAGCAGAAAAAAGCCGAGCAGGGCCTTGCGCCGGGCCATCAATTGCCCGGCACAGCGGTTGACGAAGCGCTGCATGGCGGTGAGTTCAGATGCGTTGGTCATTACGACCTCGCACAGCAACTGTAATGACGATAACGCCCATGCTGACGATCCCTCGCACACTTGTTGTAAGTGATCGCGATAATCAAACGCCCCCGCCCCCTGAACATCGTCCATTGGGGTTAGGCTGTTTGAGGGATAGACACCTGTTGAACCTTTAGCCGCTGCCGAGGCGCGAGGCTGCGCCGGGCAGCGTAGCGCCCCCCGATCTTCTGAAGGCCCTTGGGCCCTTATCGCAGCCCCGTGCCGCGGCAGCGATTACAGGGGCTGGCTGGCCTGCAACATTTGCAGTTCGCGGCGCACCATGCCGGCGTATTCGGCGGGGCGCAAGCTGTACAGCTGCCCCGCGCACCAGTTGAGCCAGGCGCCTTGCAGGACTGCCTTGTGTGCAAACAGCTCAGCCGCCTGAGCCCGGGCCTGCTCAAGGTGCTGCTGGTGAAACGCGTGGCGCGTCAGGGTCACTCTTTGCTGGCCTTGAACGTCAGCTCGCCCTTGGGCCATTTGGCGGCTTTGGCGGTGACGGCCTTCAGGGTTTTGCTCAGGCCTTCTTTCAACTGTTCCTGGGCCGCGAAGATCAGCATCACGGTCTGGCCTTCCTTGAACACGATGCCTTCGCCCAGAGGCGAGCTGACATAGGCGTACTCGCCAATGCCGTAGATGGTCATTTTGATATCGCGGAACTTTATTTCGAGCTTGCCGCCTTCACGGCTGGGCAAGACAGCGGCACGAAAATGATCGCCGACCTTGAGCCCAAGGCCCGGTTTGTCATCTACCACCATCGCTGTTTCTGTATCGATCTCAGCGATGTAAATACCTTCTGCGGTCTGCTCTGTGATGTACACAAAACGGGACTGGAACAACTTGACCAAGCGTGCCCGCAAGTCACCCAGAACAAACAACGCATGCATCTCCAAATTGCTGACTGCCAACGAAAAACCCTCGAAAACTTGAAGTGGGACTGCCAGAAAAAAGACAGGCAGCTGAAAAAGGCCGCAGCCACTTGTTGAAGTAAAAAACCGAGTACAACAAGGCCTCCTGACTGTTCGAGTCAGAAGTGACATATGACATCAGGACTAACGAGTCACGCCATGATTAACCCGGCGAACAGGTACCCGCAGTTGAAGGGCATCAACCTGGGCCCGCAACAGCGAAAACTGGCTAAAAAATACTGCCGGGGCGCCATTCTACCGGCTCAAACCTGAACTTGGGTATACACAACCGCCCCTCTATCAGGCAATACCTGTATTTTTTGCTGCATTTGGGCCCCGTTCGGCAGGGCTTTCGTCGCACGAATGCGTTAACTGCGCCGCTGGCAGTCAACAACTGCCATACTGACGAAAAATCGACCTGGCCCATGCCGCCGGGTTGTCTGGCTCCATTACCTCGAAGGGAAAGTGACACGTGACGGAATTTGATATTGGCGAATTTTTTATCCGCGGCGAGTCCAAAGAAGTCGACGGTGAGTTTCAGGCAGTGATTGTGATGCGGGCCAAACCACCGCTAAAAACCGTGACCTACCACCAGGTCGAGAAAGACCGCTGGTTCAAGACAGCCGAACAGGCAGAAATCGCGGCCAAGGGTTCGGCTCAGGAACTGAAGCTCGCCGTGGACGCTGGTGCCCTCAACGCCTGAACCGCAGCCCCGCAACATCCCCCCCTGATCCCGTCTCAAGCACGCTGAGCCCGAACCTGCATTGCGCAATGGTTGGCGCTCAGCTGCGCCAGCCAGGCTGCGCGGCACTCTTCAGCTTCCAGACGACTGGAAAACGCCGTACCGCGCTGTTCGCCATTGACCAGCACCACCCAGCACACCTTTTGCCCTGTGGCTCGCAAGCCCTTGGGTACACCGCTACCGATCATTACGGCGACATCAACCTGATTGGACATGATGGTCATTCCACCTATTTAGTTAGTCACCTAACGATGTCCGCCATATTAGAGAGTAAACACAACCGGAAAAAGCTATGTACTGCATAGATCCATTGCATCAGCGGTAACAATGCCCGGAGTTATGCCGGGGCCTTCTGATCGTACACAGAGCGCCCGCCCTCTTGCGGTATGTTGAAAAAAGCCTTGTCCAGCATGCCAAGACCCTCGCCCACATTGGCATTCCAGTTGGCCGACTGGTGAACGTAGCGCTGGCGCAACAGGCGCTCTTCGGCAACGCTCAACCGGATGCTCCCCTGGCGCACCTGCTCCTGTAGCCGGGCCGCAACGGGCAGCAACTCATCGGGCAACCCGGCCTGTGCATCGCTCAACCCGCCCAAAGGCACACCGTTCTCACACGCCAACCCGTGCATGATGCGCAAGTACACCCGTGAAAGCTGACCCTGTACCCGGCGCTGCATAAAGACGGCAGCCTGCACGCGCTTCATCGGGTCTTCGCGGCTACCCTCGGGTTGCTCGCGGGTGCGAATTTCCATCACGGCATCCGGGTCCAGGGGGTCGATCAAGTCTTCGGCCTGCCATGCCAGCAGCTGCGCGTGAGTAAACTTCCAGGCCCGGGTGTGCTTGATCGAGGTGGAGGTGCTGACCAGATTGCTTTGCCAGCGGGTAAGGAACACCTGCTCCTGCATTTCGTCGGGATAGCCGCCGCCCACATCGGCATGGGCTCCAGGTACCGCCACATCCATCGGCCATTGCGGGGCGATACGGTTCAACGAGAAATTGCGCCGCAGCTCATCACGGGCATTCAACTGCACGACCTGCCGTGCGCACTTGGGCCCCAGGTACAGATTGAGCCCCGGGTTGATCTCGTCGCCGACATCCCCAAGATCCTCCAGCCCGCCCATTGCCGCGACGGTATCGAACAGGCCCACAAACTGGATGACGCATTCAAAATCCGGGGCCAGCTCAAATTGCGTTTTGAAGGGGATGCGGGCGACCTGATTGACGAAATGCCGGGCCGCCGCCGCGCCGCGACTGAAACCGAAAATATCCAGTTGCACGCGGGTAATGGGATGAGCTGCATCCAGGCTCACAAAGTGGCGCAGGCACTCAATCAACTGCGCCCGGGCCTGATCGGCCTTGCCCAGTACGCCCGTGCGGCCACGGCCGTAGGTCAGGCCGGGGAAAGGCGTGTCGACCGCCCCGGTGGTGGTGCCGATGCCGCTGACATAGAGCGAGGCCAGCGCCCGGCCGGCG
>JBILYW010000501.1:0-3350 GCA_044377555.1 Pseudomonas sp. | reverse complement strand
CGCGCGCCAGTGTTCCAGGTCGTGATACGCGCCATAGCGCTCACCGTTCCAGCCTTCGCGGTTGTCGCCCCGGGGGTTGGAGCTGAGCAGCACGCCGCCGGGTTTCAAGCTGCTGTGCAGTTTGCTCAGGACTTGCCCCAGTTCCTGGGTCGGTACGTGGAACAGCGAGGCGTTGGCGAAGATGCCGTCGAAGCGCCCGGCGGGCAAATCGAGCTTGAGAAAGTCCTGGTGCAACACCTCGCAGCCGCTGTCTTCGCGGGCCATTTGGGTGAAACGTTCGGTGCCGTCCAGCCCGACTGCTATATGTCCCAGGCGGGTGAAGGTTTGCAGGTCGCGGCCTGGCCCGCAGCCAAAATCCAGGATCGTGAACGGCGGCGTGCCTTGAATATGGCGCAGCAATGCGTCGATGTTCTGGCTCACGTCGTGATCGCGGGTACCTTCGCGAAAGCCTTCGGCGCTCTGTTGATAGTGGCCAAGGGTAATGGCAGCGATCTGTTCGAGGGTTTTTGGGTCGAGGGTCATCGCAGGCTCGGTCGGCGGCAGTCAGGCCGCCGACTATACCTCAGCGTTTGTTGAGGGCCAGGGCCAAACGGTCGCCACCGAGCTGAATCAGGGCCACCAACGCCACCAGCAATACGATCACGGTCAGCATCACTTGTGTGTCGAAGCGCTGATAGCCGTAGCGGTACGCGATGTCACCCAGACCGCCGGCGCCAATCGCCCCGGCCATGGCGGAGGAGTTGATCATCGTCACCAGAGTGATGGTGAAACCGCCGACGATGCCCGGCAAGGCTTCGGGCAACAGCACGTGCCAGATGATGTGATGGCGCTTGCAGCCCATGGCCTGGGCGGCTTCGATCAAACCGTGATCTACTTCCCGCAAGCTGACTTCGGCGATCCGCGCAAAGAACGGTGTTGCCGCTATGGTCAGCGGTACGACGGCCGCCCATACGCCGTAGGTGGTGCCCACAATCAAGCGGGTAAACGGGATCAGTGCCACCATCAAAATCAGAAAGGGGATCGAGCGAAACAGGTTCACGAACGCGCCCAGTGCCTTGTTCAGGGCCGGCGCTTCATAGATCCCGCCCTTGCCGCTGGTGACCAGAATCACCGCCAGCGGCACCCCCAGGATCAGTGCGATCAGCGACGACACGCCGACCATCAGAAAGGTGTCGATCACCCCCTGCCATAAACGATCAAATCCCATAGCCCACCACCTCGACCTGTTGCGCCCATTGACCGGCGCGTTTGCGCAATTCATCCGCGCCCAGCGACGTGCTGGTCACGCTGAGCAGTAATTGCCCCAGGGCGTGGCCCTGAATCTGCTCGACCCCGCCGTGCAGCAACCGCACTTGACCGCCCAGGGCACTGAACAACGCGCCCAGGTCGGGTTCTTGCGCCTGGCTGCCGGTAAAGCGCAGTCGCAGGATCACGCTCGATTGTGCCGACAGCGGCTGCGCCGTAATGCGGTTTTGCAGTGCCGCGGGCAGGGCGTCCTGCAAGGGCGCGAGCAGGGTTTTGCTGACCTCGTGTTGCGGGTCGCCAAACACTTGCCACACCGGGCCTTGCTCGACCACCCGACCTTGCTCCAGCACCACCACGCGGTGGCAAATGTCGCGAATCACGGCCATCTCATGGGTGATCAGGATGATGGTCAGGCCCAGGCGCTGATTGATTTCGCGCAGCAAGCCGAGGATCGACTGGGTGGTTTCGGGGTCGAGTGCCGAGGTGGCTTCGTCGCAGAGCAGAATGGCCGGGTCGTGAACCAGCGCCCGGGCAATGCCCACCCGCTGTTTTTGCCCTCCGGAGAGCTGTGCCGGGTAAGCCGTGTGCTTGCCTTGCAGGCCAACCAGCTCCAGCAGCCCGCGCACCTTGCGCTCGCGTTGCAGTTTGGGCACGCCCGCCACCTTGAGCGGCAGCTCGACGTTTTGCCACACGGTCTTGGCCGACATCAAATTGAAGTGCTGGAAGATCATGCCGGTTTGGCGGCGCAGGGCTACCAGCTTGTTTTCATCGAAGTCACCGATGTCGATCTGATCGATCAGCACGCGACCGGTGCTGGGTTGTTCGAGGCGGTTGATGGTGCGGATCAGCGACGATTTTCCGGCGCCGCTGCGGCCAATAATGCCGAAGATCTCCCCGCGCTGAATCGCCAGGTCGATACCTTTAAGCGCATCGACCGGGCCCTGGCGGCCTTCATAGGTTTTGCCGACGCCAATGAAGCGCACATGGGCGCGACTCAGTTCGGGGTGCAACTCGGTATGGGTCGCGCCGGGCAGCGGCTCATCGAGCCGCACGCGAGCAATGGCCACGCTCATGATCAGCCTCCCCAGCCAGGTTGGTACAAGGTGCCGTAGGTTTTATCCAGCGCGGCCTTTACCACAGGCGAGTGCTGGTAAATGTCGACGAACTTGGCCAGGCGCGGGTCGTCCTTGTTTTTTGGCTGGATCACGAACTGGATCACGTACTCGGGGTGGTCGATGCCGTCGAACAACAGCGCCGATTCGGCATCGAAGGTTTTGGACAGGCGGATATAGGCCGGGTAGCCCTGCACCAGGTCGGCATCGTCGTAGGCACGCACCAGTTGCACGGCTTCGACTTGCAGGATCTTGATCTTTTTCGGGTTGGCGATGATGTCCTCTTCGGTGGCCTTGTAACCGACGCCGGGCTTGAGGGTGATCAGACCGGCCTTGGCCAGCAGTTGCAGGCCGCGCCCGCTGTTGATCGGATCGTTGGCGATGGCCACCGTGGCACCCGCCGGCAAGTCTTCAAGGCTTTTGTGCTTCTTGGAATACAGCCCCACGTTGTTGATCACGCCTTTGGCATACGGCACCAGATCAAACCCGGCGGCGGCCTTGGCGTTTTCCAGAAAGGGGATGTGCTGGAAGTAGTTCACGTCGATATCGCCGGCGGCCAGGGTGGTGTTGGGCGCGATCCAGTCGGTGAACTCCACCAGTTCAACTTTCAGCCCTTGCTTGTCGGCTTCGGCCACGGCGGCTTCCAGCGGGATGGCGAAGGCGGCAGTGGTGCCGACCTTGAGGGGCTTTTCGGCCGCGTGGGTAATACCGCTTAACAGCCCCAGGGCCAGAACCAGTGCGTGTTTTTTGTTCATGGTGTTTTCTCAGTCAAATAGTCGGAATTCGAACCCTGTGGGAGCGAGCTTGCTCGCGATGGCAGCGCTGCGGCTTGCCTGACAGACCGCGTCGCGAGTATCGCGAGCAATCCCGCTCCCACAAAAAATCAGTTATGTGTTGTGTCTGAAGGCCGCACCGGTATGCCGCTCGGGCAAATGTGCGCCGCCTTCGGCAAACAGCTTCTGGCGCAGGCTGCCGGTGTCATAAGCCGTCTTG
>JBILYW010000500.1:0-3354 GCA_044377555.1 Pseudomonas sp. | reverse complement strand
GGAATATATCCGCGAGCGGGACGATAGTTAACAACGTATCGATGGTAGATCAGTTGATCTACCTTAGGAGCACAGCATGACTAACAAAATCATCCTTGCACTCGAAGCAGAGCAGATGACTAAAGAGATCCCTCCTTTTGCCCCGGGCGACACCATTGTCGTTCAGGTGAAAGTGAAGGAAGGCGACCGCGCACGTCTGCAAGCGTTCGAAGGCGTAGTAATTGCCAAGCGTAACCGTGGCGTGAACAGTGCTTTCACTGTTCGTAAAATCTCCAACGGTGTTGGCGTTGAGCGTACTTTCCAGACTTACAGCCCGCAAATCGACAGCCTGGCTGTGAAACGTCGCGGTGACGTTCGCAAGGCCAAACTGTACTACCTGCGTGACCTGTCCGGTAAAGCAGCTCGCATCAAGGAAAAACTGGCTTAAGTCCAGCTTCCCGATGCAGAAAAAAGCAGCCTTCGGGCTGCTTTTTTGTTGCCTGAGATTTGTCATACCTTTGTCCAGTTGTAGGTAGTAAAAGCATGACTTTGCGTGAGCAAGAGATTCAACGCCGTACCGAATTGTCCGTTACCCGTATTACCAAAGCGGTATTCCCCTCGACCACCAACCACCACAACACCTTGTTTGGCGGCACGGCGCTGGCCTGGATGGACGAAGTGTCGTTTATCGCCGCGACCCGTTTTTGCCGCCTGCCGTTGGTGACGGTGTCCACCGACCGTATCGACTTCAATCACCCGATTGCAGCCGGCTGCATCGTTGAGCTGGTAGGGCGTGTGGTCAAAGTCGGCAATACCAGCCTCAAGGTCGAGGTTGAGGTGTATGTCGAAAGCATGAGCTGCGACAGTCGTGAGCTGGCGATCCAGGGCGTGTTCAGCTTTGTCGCCATCGATGACAACAAGCGCCCGGTGCCGGTATTGCCGCAAAACTTGTAGCCGCTGCCGCAGGCTGCGACAAGGGCCGAAGCACCTTCGTTTGAGGGGGCGCTGCGCAGCCCATCGCAGCCATCGTTCCTCGGCAGCGGCCACGGGTTTTGTGTCGTCTGCTTTCGTCTCAGGCCTCCCGCCGGATCAACGCCAGCAGCGTCCACCCGGTTCCCGGTTTCAATTCGCTGTCAGGTGTCACCACATGCACCCAGCCATTGCCATCTCGGGCGAACAGCAGGGTGACGCGCTTGCCGTGCAGGGCCTGGTAATCGTCCCAGGTAAAGTTGTCGGTCAAGTTCGTGCTGTACAACTCAGAACCCTGGCTTAGTTCGCTGGCCAACTGGCCATAGGTCAGTGCCGGGCTACCCAGCGCTTGCCCACGATACTCATGACTGGCGCGATGTTTATCGGTACGGCGACTTTCCTGGCCATTGGTCAAGGCAAACAGGCGCTTGGGGCCGAATTCGTGGTGAAAGCGAACGGCTGCCAGCGTGTTCAGCTCGCCCGAGGGCGATAGCGCGAGCAAGTACCCCAAACCCACCAGATCAAGGTGGGTTTCAGCGTGCTGTGAGGCCGGATTACCAAAGTAAGTAGGCAGGTTCTCCATGCGCGCTGCGCGAATGTTTTCCCAGTTGGAATCGGTTAACAAGACGCGGCTGCCCAGTTGCTGCAAGGCTTTGGCAATGACCCGTGCCGGGCCGTTGGCACCGACGATCAGGAAGCCGCTGGGTGCGGGCTCGGCCACCTTGAGCAGGCGGGCCAGGGGGCGTGCAGTTGCGCTTTGCAGCACCACGGTGCCAATGATCACTGCAAATGTCAGCGGGACCAGCAGCAGTGCGCCTTCATGCCCGGCTTCGTCGAGTCGAATCGCAAAAATCGCAGAAACGGCGGCTGCCACAATCCCCCGTGGGGCAATCCAGGCCAGCAAAGCGCGTTCACGCCAGTTGAGTTTTGAGCCAAAGGTCGAGAGCACTACGTTCAGAGGGCGGGCGACAAACTGAATAATCAGTAGCAACACCAGCACCACAGGCCCAAGACCAATCATGGCGTTCAGGTCCAGACGCGCAGCGAGCAAAATAAACAGGCCCGAGATCAGGAAAACACTCAGGTTCTCTTTGAAGTGCAGGATGTTGCGCACATCCACGCCTTTCATATTGGCCATCCACATGCCCATCAGCGTGACGGCCAGCAGGCCGGACTCATGCATCACCTCGTTGGAGGCAATAAAAACCGCCAGTACCGCTGCCAGTGTGGCCAGGCTTTGCAGGTACTCCGGCAGCCATTGCCGGCGTACTACATGGCCCATGATCCAGCCGCCAACGATACCGAACAGGCTGCCGCACACAATCACTCCGCCAAATGTCAGCAGGCTGTGGCTCAGGCCTTCGCCTGAGGCGCGGGTGATGATGAAGCTGTACACCACAACGGCCAGCAAGGCGCCTATGGGGTCAATGACGATGCCTTCCCAGCGCAGGATGTTGGCAATCGAGGCCTTTGGCCGTACCACCCGCAGCATGGGCACAATCACGGTCGGCCCGGTGACCAGCGTCAGGGTGCCGAACAGCAGCGCCAGCATCCAGTCAAAACCCAGCAGCCAGTGGGTGGCCAGGGCAATGATGGCCCAGGTCGAGAGCGCGCCAATGGTCACCAGGCGCTGTACCACGGTGCCAATTTCGCGCCACTCGGACAAATGAAGGGTCAGGCTGCCTTCAAACAGAATCAACGCCACGGCCAGGGATACCAGCGGCATCAGCAAGGGACCGAACAGTTCTTGAGGGTCAAGCCAGCCCATCACGGGCCCGACCAGGATCCCGCTCAACAGTAAAAACAGGATGGCGGGCAACTTCAGGCGCCAGGCCAGCCATTGCGAGCCCAGGGCTGCGATGCCGATACCGCCGAAAGACAGCAAAATCTGTTGTTCGGTCATAGGGTGATCCTGTAAGAACTTGTGGTTTATGGCATCCGCCGGCTATGAAAGACTAGCGGCCACTTTTGTACTTCACTTTTTATTTATGCACGGCCTCTGGCCAGTGCTTTCCGAGTGCCAATGCCAGCTATCGACAACCCGCTGATCGACCGTTTTCTGGATGCCCTGTGGCTCGAAAAAGGCCTGTCCGACAACACCCGCGACGCTTATCGCAGTGATTTGGCCCTGTTCAATGGCTGGTTGCAGGAGAAGGGTATCGAGCTGGCCAATGCCGGGCGTGAGCTGATCCTCGATCACCTGGCCTGGCGCCTTGAACAGGGCTACAAGCCGCGTTCGACAGCGCGCTTTCTTTCCGGAGTGCGTGGTTTCTACCGCTACCTGCTGCGTGAAAAACTGATCGCTATTGACCCGACTTTGCAGGTCGATATGCCGCAGTTAGGCAGGCCACTGCCCAAATCGTTGTCTGAGGCCGACGTTGAGGCCTTGCTCGCCGCGCCGGACCT
>JBILYW010000499.1:0-3359 GCA_044377555.1 Pseudomonas sp. | reverse complement strand
CCGAGCAGCCCGCCGGGCACACCAGCCGCTCCGGGATGATGCGTCCCGGCTTTGGTGGCTCGACGCAAGCGGTGCCGGTGCGGGTGTCAGAAGTGACGCGGGGTGATTTTGCGGTGTATTTCAAGGCCCTGGGCACTGTGACAGCACTCAACACCATCAATGTGCGCAGCCGGGTGGGAGGGGAGCTGGTCAAGGTCTATTTCAAGGAAGGGCAGATGGTCAAGGCGGGCGAGTTGCTGGCTGAGATCGACCCGCGCAGCTATCAGAACGCGCTGCTGCAAGCCGAAGGCACCTTGATGCAAAACCAGGCCCAGTTGAAAAACGCCCAGGTCGATGTGCAACGTTATCGCGGCCTGTATGCCGAAGACAGTATCGCCAAGCAAACCCTGGACACCGCCGAAGCCTTGGTCAGCCAGTACCAGGGCACGGTCAAGACCAATCAGGCAGCGGTCAACGACGCCAAGCTGAACCTGGAATTCACCAAGATCCGCGCGCCCATCAGTGGCCGTGTGGGCTTGCGTCAACTGGACGTCGGCAACCTGGTGGCAGCCAATGACACCACGGCTCTGGTGGTCATCACCCAGACCGAGCCGATCGTGGTCAGTTTCACCCTGCCCGAGAACAACCTGGCCCTGGTGCTTGAGCGTTATCGCAGCGGCGCCAAATTGCCGGTGCAAGCCTGGAACCGTGGCGACACCAAAGAGCTGGCAGTGGGTGTGTTGAGCAGCATCGATAACCAGATCGATATCACCACCGGCACCCTGAAGTTCAAGGCGCTGTTCGAGAACCGTGATCAGGCACTGTTCCCCAACCAGTTCGTCAATGTGCACATGCTGGCCGACACGCTCAAAGACGTCGTGCTGGCGCCGACAGCGGCCATTCAGTACGGCACCAACGGCTCGTTTGTGTATGCGCTGGACGGCGACAAAAAGGTCAAGATCCGCAGCGTCAAGGTGGGTGCCACCGACGGCGACATCACCGTGATCGAAGACGGCCTGGCGCCGGGCGATCGTGTGGTGCTCGAAGGCACTGACCGTCTGCGTGACGGTGGCGCGGTGGAAGTGGTCAACGACAGCGTCCAGATGCCTGAAACCGCTGCTGAGCAACTGCAAGGCGTCGACGATGATGCGACGCCTGCCTCCGCCCCCGAGAAGGCCAAGGCCAAGGCGAACGAATGAATCTGTCGCGGCTGTTTATCCTGCGCCCGGTCGCAACCACGCTGTGCATGCTGGCCATCGTGTTGTCCGGGATCATCGCCTATCGCCTGCTGCCCGTTTCGGCTTTGCCCCAGGTCGACTACCCGACTATCCGCGTGATGACGCTGTACCCCGGTGCCAGCCCGGATGTGATGACCAGTGCGGTCACGGCGCCGCTTGAGCGCCAGTTCGGGCAAATGCCGGGGCTGACACAAATGGCCTCGACCAGTTCCGGTGGCGCATCGGTGCTCACCCTGCGCTTTAACCTCGACATCAACATGGATGTCGCCGAGCAACAGGTGCAGGCCGCGATCAACGCCGCCAGCAACTTGCTGCCCAAGGATTTGCCGGCACCGCCGGTGTACAACAAGGTCAACCCGGCCGATACCCCGGTGCTGACCCTGGCCATTACGTCAAAAACCATGCTGCTGCCCAAGCTCAATGATTTGGTCGACACCCGCATGGCGCAAAAAATTGCCCAGATCAGCGGCGTGGGCATGGTCAGCATTGCCGGCGGTCAACGCCAGGCAGTGCGGATCAAGGTCAACCCCGAAGCGCTTGCCGCCAATGGCCTGAACCTGGCGGACGTGCGCACGCTGATCGGTGCGTCCAACGTTAACCAGCCCAAGGGCAACTTTGACGGTCCGACCCGGGTGTCGATGCTCGACGCCAACGACCAGCTCAAAACCCCCGAGGAATACGCTGAGCTGATCCTGGCCTACAACAACGGCGCGCCACTGCGGCTCAAGGATGTGGCCGAAATCGTCGACGGCGCCGAGAACGAACGTCTCGCCGCGTGGGCCAATGAAAACCAGGCCGTGTTGCTCAATATCCAGCGCCAGCCCGGCGCCAACGTGATTGAGGTGGTGGACCGGATCAAGGCGCTGCTGCCGAGCATCACCGACAACCTGCCGGCAGGTATCGACGTCACGGTACTGACTGACCGTACGCAAACCATCCGCGCCTCGGTGCGCGATGTGCAGCATGAACTGCTGATCGCCATCGCGCTGGTGGTGATGGTGACCTTCCTGTTTCTGCGTCGGGCCAGCGCCACCCTCATTCCGTCGATTGCCGTGCCGTTGTCACTGGTGGGCACTTTTGGGGTGATGTACCTGGCCGGGTTCTCGATCAACAACCTGACCCTGATGGCCCTGACCATCGCCACCGGCTTTGTGGTGGATGACGCCATCGTCATGCTGGAAAACATCTCGCGCTATATCGAGAAGGGTGACACCCCGATGCAGGCGGCACTCAAGGGCGCCAGGCAAATCGGCTTTACCCTGATCTCGCTGACCCTGTCGCTGATTGCGGTACTGATCCCGCTGCTGTTTATGGCCGACGTGGTAGGGCGCCTGTTTCGCGAGTTTGCGATCACCCTGGCGGTGGCGATCCTGATCTCGCTGGTGGTTTCGCTGACCCTGACGCCGATGATGTGCGCCCGCTTGCTCAAGGCCGAGCCCAAGGAAGAAGAGCAGGGGCGTTTTTACCGGGCCAGCGGCGCGGTCATTGACTGGATGATCGCCGAGTACGGCCGCATGTTGCAGTGGGTGCTCAAGCACCAGCCGCTGACCTTGCTGGTGGCCATCGGTACGTTGGCGCTGACCGTGGTGCTGTACATCGCGGTGCCCAAGGGCTTCTTTCCGGTGCAGGACACCGGGGTGATCCAGGGCATTTCCGAAGCGCCGCAGTCGATTTCGTTCAGCGCCATGAGCCAGCGTCAGCAGGAGCTGGGCCAGATCATCCTGAAAGACCCGGATGTGGAAAGCCTGTCGTCTTATATCGGGGTGGACGGTGATAACCCGACGCTCAACAGCGGGCGCATGCTGATCAACCTCAAACCCCACGCCGAGCGCAGCGACAGTGCCTCTGAGGTGATTGCGCGCCTGCAACCGCAACTCGACAAGCTGGTGGGCATTCGTCTGTTCATGCAGCCGGTGCAGGACCTGACCATCGAAGACCGCGTGAGCCGTACCCAGTATCAGTTCAGCCTGTCATCGCCGGATGCCGACCTGCTCAACACCTGGAGCCAGAAACTGGTCACGGCGCTGTCCAACCAGCCTGAGCTGGCCGACGTGGCCAGCGACCTGCAAGACAAGGGCTTGCAGGTGTATCTGGTGATTGACCGTGATGCTGCCTCGCGCCTTGGGGTGTCGGTGGCCAATA
>JBILYW010000498.1:0-3365 GCA_044377555.1 Pseudomonas sp. | reverse complement strand
AGATTTCGCCCAGCGTGGATCGCGTAGCCCGGGGTAACCCGGCCGCCTCCAGCGCATTAACGGCCCGGCTGATGTCTTGGGCATTGACGCTCACGGAGACACCGTTTTTGGTCGGGATTTTTTGGGCTTTGACCTGCTTGTCTGCAAGTTCGGCGATGACTTCATTCGCTTCCTGCTCGGACAGTTGGCGGTGCAGCTCAACACGATCACTGCAACCGGCCACAGATAGCGCGAACACTAAAAACACGCTCTTGATAAGGCGCTGCAACATGCGCAGGCCTAAGAAAGGTTGGTGAGTTTGTCGACCGCTTGAGACGTCTTGCTGACCACCTTGGCAGCCAGGATTGAATCAAGGCCGTGCCTGGACAGCGCACGGGTTGAATTGAGCATGTCGATGGGGTCAGTGCTGGTGCTGACTTTCAGCAGGGCCTGTGCCGACTTGTTCGAGAGCGCTTGCAGATGAGCCGATTGCCGGTTCAGCGGTCGGGCGAAATAGGGTTCGGACGGGATGTTATGGGGTGTTTGAGTGGCTGGCGTATTCAATGATGCATTAAACCAATTGATATCCGAGGTTTCGGGCGCATGAGAGGGCTTGCCAGAGTCGGGTGGCATAACCAGGGTGGACATTGGCGCAGTGTCTATTTTCATATAAAGCCTCAGGGTGGGCCGGGTTTGATCTGCGACCTGTAGCGGTGGATGTAGCCAGGATTTTTTTTGTATGGGGCCGTTTGGGCCAATGCCCCCCTTTTTTGGATGGGGCATTGGCAATACATCAGTAGTTAAGTGCTTTCCCCGCGGTGGTCATGGCGTTGATTTGTTTGTTGGCCGAATCCATGATGCCAGCGGCCTTTGCGGCATCGGAGTCACCCTGAAGCTTCAACTTGTTTGTATGGAAATTGTCCCAGGCCAGTTGCTTCTGGAACTTTTTTTGCTCTTCAATCGGGTCGTCACCATTGCGGGCGCCACCATTGCGACCCCCTAATAAAGAACCCAGCAGTGGGGCAAGTAGTTGGAACATGGCGTTTCTCCTGTTTTTTATTATGGGGTGGAGTATTAAAAAGTGATTTTGTTTTTGGTGGGAAGGTTGTTGTTTTGGCCTGGTGTCACAGGGTCAAGAAGGGTGTTTACAGTGTTTTTTGCTGTGCCGCCGAGGGTGTCAATTATTTTATGTGCAATGGGTAATATGAGGGGGGCTACAAGTGGCGCTATAGGTAGCATGTTCATGCCTCTTTGAGTAACGGTTGATGTCGAGCCAAGGAGTTGGTTCATTGTTTGAGTGTCGGTATCAAGGCAGCCAGTTCCAATGAATAATAATCAGGCAATTTCCAATTGTTTCATTCGATGGTAAAGCGTGCGTTTTGCAATGCCCAATTCAAGTACGACAGCATCTATACAGTGTAAATGGCGTTGCAAGGAATCTTGAATAAGCAGCTTTTCAATTTGCTGCAATCTCCCTTTCAAGTTCTGCGCGATTTCTTTATGTGTGGCTGCATGGGTTGAAAGAGGGGGCAGGCCCAGCACGAATCGCTTGGCGACAGATCTTAGTTCTCGAACATTGCCAGGCCAGTCATGGCAAATAATGTGTTGCAAAAGCGATGTGCCGGGCACTGGTATGGACGACTTGAAATGGTCGGCTTCACGTTGGACAAGGTGCATGAACAAAGGAACTATATGCTCGCGCCGTTCGCGCAACGGCGGGAGATGGAGGCTGACGACACTGAGCCGAAAATACAGGTCGCGTCGGAACAGGCCCTGTTCAATTTTCTCTAAAAGGCAAGATTGAGCTGAAGCAATAACGCGCATGTCCACGGGAATAAATCTTGTCGACCCCAGTCGTTCTACACCTCTTGTTTCCAGGATGCGTAATAACTTGGCTTGCAAGGTCAGCGGCATACTGTCTATTTCGTCGAGATATAGCGTGCCCATGTTAGAGGCTTCAATGAATCCCTCCCGTGATTGGATGGCTCCGGTAAACGCCCCATGAGTAACACCAAACAGTTGGCTTTCAGCCAGCCCTTCCGGAATGGCCGCGCAGTTTAACGCAATGAATTTGCCTCTGCGGCCGGAAAGGGTATGGATTTTTTCAGCGAGTGTATCTTTGCCTGTGCCAGTTTCACCATGTAACAATATATCTATATTAAGGCTGGCGGTACTCTTGATCGTGGTGTCGAGGTCTGGCGGGTCGAGTTGGTATGTGTTGTAAGTTGTATCTTTATTGTTGGAGGGCGCCATGTGTTTTGCTCCGGCAAGCGACTTGTTAGAAAGGATGCAGGCACCGCTCCATCGGAAAGCCACTTTGGAAAGTTATACTTTTAATGCGTGTTCAGTGCAATGTTCAGTGGGTGGCAAGTTACGGTCTTATTTGTTTTATATGCCGAAAATTAACGCTTAGGCTAAGTTTTTAACACGCGGAATGTCTTGCGCTAAGGGAAGCAGATGCTGTGAGAATTGGTGTGTTTACCGATAGGGCGATTACCCTTGCCGCTATGAGAACATGTCTCGCAACGGCAAGGAGGGGCTTCAAGCCTGTGTTCTGGTTTTTTCGACGATGCTTTTAGTATCGCTTTGGGTGGTAAAGCCAAACGTCAGAAGGGCGTTTTCAACGGTACTCAAATGCTGCAAGCACAGTTGCCAGGGGCCAGATACCGCGTCGGCCATTTCACTGGCTGATATCGGGATCAAGATGGGGCGATCACTGTCGTTGGCGATGGCAGCACAGCCTGACGCAACGTTTGCGAGTCGTTCGTGCAGTGAGGCTGGTGCCGGGCCCTCTTCCTTGCGCAAGGCATCGGCAAAGGCTTCCGCGAACAGCAGGGCACTGGCGTACAAACGAACGGCATGGCGCTCGTAACGGCTGGCGATGTCCTTGACTTCACGTGACACGAAACGTCCGCGTAACGTCCAGCGTGCGGTGTTACGGGCCATGCTGATGCCGTTCTCCAGGGCAATCAGGCTGTCGTGTGCCCGGGAGAAAATCTGCACGGCATTCTGTGCTTTTCCTGCGTCGTTATCTTCGAGTGCCTGCCGGCTTTTCCCAAATCCAGCGGCGAGCTTTTCCAGCAAGTCCTTCGCTGAACTGTCAATGATGCCGATAGGGTTAGGCGTGAGCAGTACTTGACTGAAAACCAGTCCCACGCCAGCCCCTACCAGCACATCTAGCATGCGCACCACCCCGGCACTCTCAGGGCCGACTGCGAGCATCAGCACGGCCGAAACCCCGGCCTGAATCGGTACCACGGGGCCCAGGCCATACAAGGCCGCGATGGCGATGGCCGAGAATGTGGCAAAGCCAATACGCAGCAAGGGGTAGGAGTCCGGTAGCCACAAGGCCGCTTCTCCCACCAGGATCCCGGTGGCCACACCCA
>JBILYW010000053.1:0-10279 GCA_044377555.1 Pseudomonas sp. | reverse complement strand
TTGCGACGCTTGCGGTACCTGGCAACCCCCGAATGTTGCTGCGCCTTGTACGCACACAACTCCGCCTCCCGCTCACGCGCACTATTCTCCAGGCGCATGAGGCGCAGAGCGTAATCGCTCATCAAATCCTCTGCGGCCAGCTCGAACGCTTGATCAGACTGCGCGCAGCGGCTCACCGTGCCGGTGATATCCAGCGCGCCAAGGCGGTTTTGAATCATGCTGAGCCGGGACTCGCCCCATGCCAGCACCTTGAGCCGCTCCGACTCAAGTGTCGTGCGCATCTTTTCTTCAATGGCGCTCAGCCGGGTGGCTTCCACGGGTGGGTAACCCTGCTCGCCATGGCGCCTGGCGGACTCAACAATATTGAGCCTGCGCTTGAGGCTTTCAAACTCAGGCAGGAACAGTAACGGGTTGTCTGCGCGCTCGCGGCTGCGATCTGCCTGACCCAGAATATTCAACAGCTTTTTGAATAACTGCATGGCGTTCGCTCCGATCAAAGAGGTCGTTATGCCAATTCACTGATCAATACATAACGCACGAGGCGGGCCTCGCCTGAATCGTCAGGGTCATTGAACGACTTCGGGAAAATTCAAAAAAAACATCCAGAGAAGCCAGCCAAAGGAGGATGAATCCGACGCCAATCAGCGCGACATCATCCTTGATCCCTGCAGCAAACCCTTAGTATGAGCACCATAATATCAGCGCATTTACAGAGCAATGGCAAGAATAGTGGCATATGGCTATCAACCTATCACACGTTATTGAAAAAAAAGCGCTTTTTATTTTTGATTGTTGCCTTCCTGCTCCACTCAATACGTTGAATCGGTTTGTGGTGAGCCGGGTCCGCAGCAGGTGCTCGTCTGCCTGCGGGGCCGAGGTGACAGTTAAAGTCAGAATAGCCACAGGTGTGCTCACGTCCAGTAATGAGCAAATTCATTGCCAACTTATTGGGCCGACAAGAGCCGGCGCCCGCGCTTATTTCTTCTTTTGGCCTAAAGCCGCAGCCCGAGCGGCCGATGCCCTTGAATGACATCAGGTCTAAAGGACGAACCCATATGGTCGGCAGCATCAACAACCTGGCATCCAGCCTCAATATCCAGAGTGCACCCGGCGCAGCAGGCAAGGTCACCGCAAAGGCCCCGGACAACACGGCAGTGAGTGATGCTGGTGCGGCGGCTACGGACCAGATAAAGCCGCGCGCGGCCAGAGACGCCAATGCAGCCCCGCCGGCTGACGACAGCGATGACAGTTCGGATACGGTCAAACAGCTGAAAAAACAGATCGCGCAACTGCAAAAGCAGCTCATGCAGCAGATGCAGACACTGCAAAGCATTCAGGCCAGCGACCAGAGCGCAGACGCCAAGACTGCCGCCGTCGCTGCGGCCCAGGCCCAGGTCACCGCGACCACGGCCGCGTTGCAGGCGGCGACAGCGGCCTTGCTGCAGGCACTGACGACCCAGGGCAGTAGCGGCTCGGGCTCGATGGTCAGTACGTCGGCCTGATCCGGCCTCTGACGCTGTAGCCGTTGACGAGTAGAACGAGGCTGCGTTCGGCGACTAAGCCGTCGCAAACCCTTCAATCGCGGTCTATCCGAGATACCGCAATTGAAGGGTTTGGCGGCTGAGCAGCCGCGCTCCGCTCGTAGCGGCTACAAGGGCGTATGGCGTATCAACAAACCGCCGTCATGCCCGGCTCAGCCGGTACAGGGTCCAACCATAGAACGCCAGGGCCAGCCCCGCGAGCGAACCGCCCGCCAGCCCGATGTAGGCGAAACCCAACTGGCCACCCACCCAGCTCCCGAGCAGCGCACCGCCGCCGATACCGATGTTGTAGATCCCTGAAAACATCGCCATTGCCACATCGGTCGCATCGGGTGCCAGCGTCAGTACTTTGGATTGCAGCGCCAGACCGAAGCCCATGATCGCCATCCCCCAGACAATGCTCAGCACCCCCAGGGTTTCAATCGTGCCGCTCGCCGGCCACAGCAACAACAGGCTGAGCGTGAGCAACCCCACCGCCACCATCAGAAAGCGCTGCGGGCTGTACTTGTGAAACCAGCTGAAGCACAGCGAACCAATGATCCCGGCACCGCCGAACAACAGCAGAATCAGCGTCACCATGCTGCCGCTCATGCCCGCCACGCCCTGCACAAAGGGCTCGATGTAGCTGTAGGCCGTGAACTGGGCGGTCACCACGACGGCCGTCAGCACATAGATCGCCACCAGCGCCGGGCGCTTGAACAGAATCGGCAGGCTTCTGAGGGAGCCCGAGTTCTGGCTCGGCAGCAACGGCAAGGTCTTGGTCAGCCAAAACACCAGCAACGCGGCCAGCCCGGCAATCACGACAAAGGTAGTGCGCCAGCCCATCGCTTCGCCCAGCAAGCGCCCCAGGGGAACCCCCATCACCATCGCCAGTGACGTACCCGTGGCCAGCAAACCCAGCGCTTGCACCTGCTTGCCCTCTGGCGCCAGACGCACCGCCAGTGACGCGGTGATGGACCAGAACAGTGCATGGGACAACGCTACCCCGATCCGGCTGAGCAACAGGATGCCGAAGTTGGTCGCCAGGCTGGACAGCACGTGGCTGGCGATAAACAGCCCGAACAATACCAGCAGCAACTTGCGCCGTTCGACGTTGCGCGTCATCAGCATGATCGGCAGCGAGGCCAGCGACACGACCCACGCATAGATCGTCAGCATCAGCCCGACCCGTGACGCAGGCAGGTCGAAGCTGCTGCCAATGGCGGTCAACAGACCCACAGGCACAAACTCGGTGGTATTGAACACAAATGCGGCCAGCGCCAGTGCGATGACCGGCTGCCAGTTTGCGTGGGATGCAGAAGTGGGGTTGCTCATTTAAGGGGTGAACTACTCGCTATCGATGATTTGACAGATCCATGACTCGACCGCACTTGCTGCCAATGCTGCATACACAACACGTGCCACTTGAAAGCGTCTTGAGCCAGAACCACACGGGCGGCATTCTATAGTTTTCTCAAACGCCTGCTGATGAACATCAGGCGTCCAGCCGAGGCATTTAGCCGCAGGAACGCCAGTGGCCGGCAACAGCTTCAGGTTTTCGAGGGTGAACGCAACACTATCTCGGTAATCTCGGCCGCACGCCCCAGACGAATCGGGAAACCGTTCCACAGACCTGTGCCGTTGCTCACATACAGACCCATGCCATCAACCTCATACAGCCCCGACACAAAACCTTCATTGGCCCACTTGGCGAGTACATGGGGCCCAAGAATCTGCCCGCCGTGGGTATGCCCCGACAACTGCAAATCAACGCCCTGCCCTGCATTGACCACTGCGCCGGTAGGGCGATGGCTCAGCAAAATGACCGGATCGCCCTCAGGCGCCCCCTTCAAGGCCTGCACCACATCCGGCAACGGCAGATCAAACGGCTTGGCGGCCTTGTCGGTGATCCCGGCCAGTACCAGATCGCGCCCGTTATGGGTAACCAGCACATGCTGGTTGAGCAGCATGTTCAAGCCTAGCTGATCGAAGGCCGGCAGCCAGCTAATGTAGTCGACGTAATATTCGTGGTTACCCGGGATCGCGAACACGCCATACCGGGCGCGCAGATGCTGCAAGGGCCGGATATCGTCTGCACGGGCCTGGGGCGAACCGTCGGCCAGATCGCCGGTAATCAGGATCAGATCCGGCTTCAGTGCGTTGGCCTTGTTCACCACACCCTCAAGCCAGGGTGCTTGCAGCAGTCTGCTGGCATGCAGGTCAGTGAGCTGCACAATGCGCAGGCCATCGAACTCGGCGGGCAAGCGCGGCAACACAATTTCCAGGCTTTTGACGTCCGGCACACGGATGGCTTGCCACACCCCCACCGCAGCCAGGCCCATGCTGATCACGGCCAGAACTGCGCCCAGTTGACGCCAGGCGAGCAAGGCCCGACCTTTTTTGCGCGACAGGGCAAAGACGGCTACCCCGACAACATCCCTGATCAACATCAGCAGCCCCATCAACACAAGGCTGCCGAATGCCCAACCCAGCACCGTGAGCACCACACCTGGCACCTCGGGGGACGCCATGCTGCCAAAGAAAGTGCGGGTGACCAGATGATGCTCGGCAATCAGCAACAGCAGTGCCCCCAGCAGCACTTTGCCGAACTTGCTCCAGGGTTGCGGCCAGATAAAACGCCAAATGACATACACACTGATTAACGCGGTGACGATATGAAACATGCTCGCTCCTGCTCAAGGCTGCGAGTACTCGATGCAATCGCAGCTGCATTTTTAACAGATTCAAGAAGCAGAACCTTCTTTTTGAATACAGGATCGTTTTTGCTGACTAAAACAACGCAAGGTTGCAGGATGGTTTGCTACACGACCCATTCAAAACAAGGATCAACCCCTCAAGAGGCCCCCTGATAACCTTTCGCATGCCGTACAGAGTCAGCCAACCAAATCCACCTGAGCCAGGACCCGACCGATCATGCCGAAAAGCGCGTGATCCGCGAGGCAAGCCAGATACTTGGGAACAACCTGCAAGGATGCGTGATCTACGCCAGCGGCCACCCGTGTCCGATGTGTCTGGCAGCAATGTACTTGAGCGACGTGTCCAGCGTGGTGTACGCGGCCAGCAACCAAGTGGGCGAACCCTTTGGGCTCTCAACAGCGGCAATCTACGAACAAGTGGCCCTGCCACTGGATCAACAGCGCATGCCGATCACCTACCTGGCGCATAAGGACATGCCGACCTTGTATCAAGACTGGCGCAGAATGCAGAACGACAAAATCATCTGAGTCAGCCGGCAACGGTTATGCACCCTTCGCAGGTGCATGACCCTAAGGCTGTAGCCGAGCCCCCCGCTCCTGCGAGATCAAGCGCTCAGCCAGCCTCAGCATCCCTTTCGGGCCACCGGCACTTTAATCAAACCGATACAACGGGTTTGTTTAGAGCAAACCCACCTCAGGATTCAAAGGTTTGAATCCTGAGCCGGCCGGGTTGTCTGTTATTAAGGTTCGATGCAAAACAATAATCGACCCTCAAGGAAGACCCGCAATGCCAACCACTCAGCTTACTCAGCCCAAGGGCGTCCTGGGGTTGTTCTGCCTTGCCAGCTATTTGTTGTCGGTGTCTTACGGCACCACGTTTTTACTGGCCATGATGCTCAGGGCCCAGGGCGGCAGCGAGTCGGATGCGGGCACGATCATCTCGGCCGCGATGCTCAGCACCTTTTTGGCGGTGATTTTTTCCGGACACCTGACCGATCTGTTCGGTGCCCCAAAGGCTATTGCCGCCGGGGCGCTGCTGCTGGCTGCGGCGTGCCTGGGTTTCGCGACGGTGCCGGGGTATGGCGCCGCCGTGCTGGTATTCGGCCTGCTGCTGGGCTTTGGCTGGGGCGTGTTTTACACCCTGGGCCCGATTATCGTGACCATGATCATTGAGCCCGCCCGACGCGTGAAGTACTTCGCCTTGTTGTCGGGCTGCATGATGAGCGGCATCGGTACCGGCCCCTTGATCGGGCGCGCCGCCCAGGCGCTGGGCTACCCGGTGCAATCGGCCTTTCTGGTAGCGGCCATCGCCAGTTTGCTGGGCGGCGCCGCGTTTGTGTGGCTCAGCCCGATGATCAAGCGCCAGCACGCCACAGTCGGCCCCGTCAGTGTATGCAAAATCACACCCCGGGCCGCGCGTTCGGTGCTGCGGTCCAAAGCGGTGTTCGCCATTGTGATGGTTGGTCTGGGCGGTGCGATTTTCGGCGGCCTGTCGAGTTTTCAAACCTCGTACGCCACGCTTAACCACCTCGATTACTCGCTGTTCTTCCTCGGTTTCATGAGTGCTGCCATCGCATGCCGCCTGCTGGTCGCAGGTTTTATCGTCAAACGTGACCCCTACCTGATGGCCTGCGTACTGAGCGCTTTGATCGTGGCTTCAGTGGTGATGTTCATCTTCGGCGTAAGCTCTTCGGCCACTTATTTACTGGCAGCCATCACACTCGGGGTTGGCTACGGCCTGACGTACTCGGTGATTAACGGGCTGGCCGCCAACGAAGCGCCTGCCGGGCAGACGGCGCAGTCGTTGGTGCTGTTCAGCCTGTCTTATTTTATCGGGGTGTTTGGCTTCCCGTGGCTGGCCGGGTACATCATCGTCAACAACGGGATGCCGACCCTGCTGTGGGTCATTCTGCTGATTGCCCTGTGCAACTGGTCGATTACCGCAGGCCGGCTCCTGTGGCGACGCAAGGTTCAGACGCTCCCTGACAACCCTGCCAGACCTCGCGCATCAGCTCTTTGAGCAGCAGCGCTTCGGCCCAGCGATCGGTAAGTTCATAACCGTCCGCGCCGGTGATGGCATAGGGCGGCGGCCCCAGCTCGCAGGTAAACGACAGGCTGTGCGGCGTGTCGCTACGGGCCAGCCAGTCTTCTATCCCGTACTTCCACCAGCCCAAAAACCGCTCCAGCCAGGGCCTGTGCTGAGCGAAGCTGATGGCAACCTGGACCTGTTCGCAACTGGCTACCCGCCCATGAAAGCCCCAGCTGCGACGCAGTATGCTGTGGATCAACAGGTCATCTTCAGCTGTAGCCACCGCCGGTATTTCACGCCCCACCACGTAGTGGGACAAGTCAGCCAGCAGCTTGAGATCAGGCATTTCAGCCAATAAACCAAGGGTAAACAGCAGGTCGTTGGTTAGCCGGTAACGGTGGGTTTCCAGCAGCACCGGAAAGTCCACTTGCTCGGCCAGACGCTGCCACCCTTCAGCCAGCCTGATCGCCTGCGACAACGTGCGCGGGCGGACGTCGGCTTGCAGCGTGAGGTGGTGACAGCCAAAGCGCGAGGCAACGTCGAGTGCCGCTGCCAAGTCATCCACGGTGCGCGGGAACACCTGCCCTTCAATCTGCAAGCCCCTCGCCTTGGCCGCGCGATGCAAGCGCCCGGCCTGTGGTGCGAGCCAATAATGGTCCGTGACGCCGTCAAAACCCGCCGCAACAATCCTGTCCAGCTGAGCCTCCAGCGGCAGGTCGCATTGCCCGTGATGATCCTGCATCGCCCACAGCGATTGAAACACCAGAAATTCGCGCATCTCAGCTCCTCAGCAATTGTTTGAGCGACACCGCGCCGTCAGCCAACATGCCGGACTGGAGCGGGGCTTGGCTGGCAATCAAGCGCTCACACAGCTTGATATCCCTGGCGCAGCTGCTGCCCTGCCCCCAGCCGCAGGCACCTTGCAAACGCTGTTGCCCATCGAGATAAAACAGCAAAAAACCACCGTCCGAAGTAGCCCGGCTGGCACTGGGCGGGGTACTGGCAATCACGCCCACAGTCTGCAAGCCCCAATCGTAATGGTCGGACCAAAAACCGGGAATGGCCTCGAAGGGCAAGTCGGCGCCCAACAGATTCAGCGCCGCGTGACGAGCCTGATGCTCGGCGTTGCGCCAGGTTTCCTGACGCTGGAAATCGCCTTGCGGGTGCAACCGAAACTCACACACATCACCCGCCGCATATATATCCGCCGCGCTGGTGCGCAGCCGGGCATCGACGCGGATGCCCTGCCCCACCTCAAGTCCGGCGGCCTGTGCCAACTGCGTATTGGGCTGCATGCCAATCCCCACCACCAGCACATCGCAGGGCAGCAGCTGGCCGTCGACCAATTGCACGGCCTCGGCACGGTCAGTGCCGAGTACCGCTTCAATGCTCACATTCAACCGCACCTGCACTCCCTGGCGGCGGTGCATCTCCAGCAGCACGCTGGACAGGCGCTCGGGCAACACGCGCCCGGCCAAACGCGGGCCGGCTTCCAGCACGGTGACCTGACAGCCCAGCGTGCGCGCCGTCGCCGCCACTTCAAGGCCAATAAACCCGCCGCCGACAATCACCACCCGCGCACCGGGCCGCAACCCGGCACGCAGGGCCAGCGCTTCATCATGGCTGCGCAAATACAACACGTTAGTCATCTGTGCCGGCACATTGGGCAAGCGCCGCGCCCGGCCACCCGTGGCCAGCAACAAACGCGCATAGGGTTGCCAACTGCCGTCCGCCAACTGCAATCGATGTTGTTGCGGGTACAGAGCCCGCACTGGATTGGCGACCCAATGTTCAATCGCCAGTTCGGCCAGTTGAGCGCCGTCACACAGGCTGATGCCCGCCAGATCCGTCGTGCTCTGCAGCAGCCCCTTGGACAGCGGCGGGCGCTCGTAAGGCGCATGGGGTTCATCGCCGATCAGGATCAGGCGACCGTCATAGCCCTCGGCACGCAGGGTCAAGGCTGCCCGCCCTCCTGCATGCCCGGCACCAATAATGACCAGTGGCGCGTCCACGGGAGTCATGGCCCGACTCCCAGCAGCAAGCGGCCCGCCTCGACCCGCACCGGGTAGGTTTGGAGGTTAACGCACACCGGTGCGCCCAGGGCCTTGCCGGTGCGGTAATCGAAGCGCCCGTTGTGTTTGGGGCACTCGATCACATGTTCCATCACCAGCCCGTCGGCCAGGTGGATGGACTCATGGGTACACAGCCCGGCTGTGGCGAAAAACTGGCTGTCGGCTGATCGGTACAGGGCATAAGTGCGCGGGCCATGGTCGAAGCGCATCACATCTTCTTCGTCGATATCGTCCACGGCACACACGTCGATCCATTGATCGCTCATGATTTTTTCCTCGCAGTTTTAAACACTAGGGTCTGTTGACGTTTCGTCGTGGTCGCGCCGATAGTCCATGTGGTGCAGGGCTTGAGAAGGGAACAACCATTCCCTTCGCCCTGCGCCGTGCCTGGCAAAATTTGACCCAGCGACGCGGCTCACAACGAAACGTCAACAGACCCTAGTTGGCAGGGATGACGCGGGGTTCAGCCTGGGTGCCGGGCGTGGTGGCGGCCTGTGCCACCGTGCGATGAATAAAATAAGCCGGATCTGTGCGCTGCCTGAGGATCGTCGGGATGATTTCCTCGAAGGCCGCCAACAGGTTGGGATAAGGCGCCGGGCAGTCACTACGGATCTCGGCGTGCAACTGCGCCAGCGCGTGGTAAGGCACCATCGGGAACATGTGGTGTTCAAGGTGATAGTTCATGTTCATGTACACAAAGCGCAGCAGCGGGTTCATGTAAATGGTGCGGCAGTTGCTGCGGTGATCGAGTGTGTCCTCGGCCAGGCCGACATGCTGCGACAGGCCAAACAGGTACGACAGCCAGGCGCCATAGAGGCTCGGCAGCCCGATAAACATCAGCGGTAGCCAGCTTTGCAGGTACAACGCCGAGCCGATCACCACGGCATAGACAACCAGCCAGATCCGTGCGGTGGTGATTACCTTGGGCCACTCGGATTCGGGGATAAACGTCTTCTCGTCATCGGCCATCCGCCCTGTCGCATGGCGGCAGACCGAGCGCAGGGTTTTGTACGCGTGAGGCAGGTTGAACAGGCTCAGGGCCATGCGCCACAAGTGCGGCGGACGCGGTTCTACAATCTCGGGATCGCGCCCTACCACGATGGTGTCGGTGTGATGCCGGGTGTGGCTCCAGCGCCACACATCCGGTTCAAACAGGCACATGAAGCTCGCCACCTGATACACCGCATCGTTCATCCAGCGTGTTTTAAACGCCGTGCCGTGGCCCATTTCATGCCAGCGGGCATTGGACGCGGTGCCGTACAGCACGCCGTAAGCGATGAAGAACGGGATGCACGCCCATGAACCCCAAAACCAGTAGCCGCCAAAGCCGGTGGCGGCGAGGGCCAGGATCCACAGTGCGGTATCGCGCAGGGCCGGACCGTCGCGGCGCTGCATCAGTTCTTTGAGGCGTTTGCGCGGGATCGGGCATTGATACCAGTTGGCCGAGGCCAGGCCCTTTTCCACCGCGTTGGCGGCTTCGGCACCGGTCAAGCTGTAGTCCCGACGCACGGGTGGGGTTGAATGAGGCATGAGGGAGTCTCCGCGAGCTTGATTATTGTTCTGGGTACAGGTGCATATCGCTGGAGAAAATATAGGGAGCGCCCCCTCGGCGCTCAAGGCCTTGAATAGATTCACTATCAAGCTATCATCCGGGCTCAATGCGACTTGATAGTTTTCTATCAAGGCATTTTCCAGGGCTGGCCATGAACAACAATAAACGCCCGACCATCGCCACTGTCGCCGCGCATGCGGGCCTGAGTGTCGCCACCGTGGACCGGGTGCTCAACGCCCGTGCACCGGTCAACGCCGAGACTGCCGAGCAGGTGTTTCAGGCCGCCGAAGCGGTCGGTTATTTTGCCGCCCGCCTGATCGGCCAGCGCATCCGCGAGCGTCGCCCGACCTACCGTTTTGGCATTTTGTTGCTGGGTACCGCCCAAGCGT
>JBILYW010000497.1:0-3392 GCA_044377555.1 Pseudomonas sp. | reverse complement strand
CCCCAGTGGGGAACGTTGACCGCCACCCGGCGCTGCAGCCCCCGGGCGCGCAAAACGTTGTCGACCTCGCCCTGGGTGTTGCCATCCATCGACACCAACAAATGCGGACGCGCCAGATAGCTGTCCAGGTCGAGCACGCCACTATCGGGCAACGAACGCCGGTTAAGCAGGCAGGTAAAGGTTTCTTCGAACAGTACGTCGCAGCTGATATCCGCCGGCAGCGTCGCAAACACCCCCACGGCCAGGTCGATTTTGCCCTGTTCGATTTGCTCCAGCATGCCCAGGCGGCTGTCCTGAATCACCACCAGCGAGGTGTCCGGCGCCAGCTTGCGCAGTTGCACCAGCAATTTGGGCAGCACGATAGCGGCGCCGTAATCGGACATCGCCACGCGAAAGGTGCGCTGCGAGTCTGCCGGCACAAAGTCGATGGACTGGCCGAACAGGGTTTCGATCTGGCCGAGCGCGGCCTTGAGCGGCGCCTGGAGGTTTTGCGCCAGGGCACTGAGCACCACCTCATTGCCCTGGCGAATCAGTAACGGGTCATCCAGCAGCAGCCTGAGCTTGTTCAGCGAGTGGCTGATGGCCGGCTGGCTCAAATGCAAGCGAACACCGGTGCGGGTCACGTGTTTTTCCGTGAGCAACGCATCGAGCACCACCAGCAGATTCAAATCGATATTGCGCAGTAACACTCCGACTCTCCTGTCATTAGCCCACTCCAAGGGAGCGCTGCATGCTAGATCCCACACCCTCCACTGCCACGGCGCGTAACACGCGCCAGCTTACCCCACGCAACGTCCTTTACGGGTTTTCAGGCCTGATGTTGATCCTGATCTTCTGGGCCGTATGGCGCTGGCAACAACCAGCACCCGCCGCGTATGAGGTCGCGCCGGTCAAGGTGGCCGTGGCCATGGTCAGCAACCAGCCGTTTATCCGTTATCTGGACGCGATTGGCGAGCTGGAAGCGGTGCAGGAAGTCAGCGTGCCCGCCGAGATCGGCGGGCGGATCGTCGAGTTGCCCATTGAATCCGGGCAAAGAGTCACCCGCGGGCAAGTTCTGCTGCGCCTCAACGATGCGCCCGAGCGTGGCCAGTTGGTGCGCTTGCAGGGCCAACTGGACAACACCCGGGTACGCCTTGAGCGGATGAAAAAACTGATCGGTTCCAATGCCATTTCCCGGGAAGCGCTGGACAACGCCCAAGCCGAATACACCACCGCCCGCGGTGCTGTTCAGGGGCTGGTGGCACAGATCGAGCAGCGCACCATCCGCGCACCGTTCGACGGCACTTTGGGGATTCGTAAAGTCCATTTGGGCCAGTACGTGAACCCCGGCGATACCCTGATCAACCTGATCGGCAACAAGGGCCTGTACGTCAATTTCAGCGTGCCCGAGCAGGCCCTGCCCCGCTTCGCCACCGGCAAAAGCCTGCTGGTCGAACTCGATGCCCTGCCCCATCAACCGCTGACGGCCGTGGTCAGCAGCATCGATCCGTTCCTTGACCGTTCCCGTACCGCCAGCGTGCAGGCACACCTGAAAAACCCGCCAAGTGCCGCTCTGCCGCGCATGTTTGCCAGGGTGCGCTTGCCCCAGCCACTGCCCGAAAACACCTTGAGCGTGCCAGAAACGGCAGTGACCTACAGCGCGTATGGCGAAGACCTCTATGTCGTGCAACCTGCAGGCATACCCACTGTGCGCCGGGTTTCGGTCGAGACCGGCGAGCGCCGCGAGGGTTGGGTGGTGATCACCCGGGGGGTGGCGCCGGGGGATCAAGTGGTGATCTCCGGTCAGATCAAACTCAGCGATGGTGCACGTATCGAGCCCATGACCTACAGCGTACTGGCCGTTGACGAAGGAGCCATCGAGTGAAGTTCACAGATATGTTCGTCCGGCGCCCGGTGCTCGCACTGGTGGTCAGTTTGATGATCCTGCTGGCCGGGCTCAAAGCCTATATGGGTTTGCCCGTGCGCCAGTACCCGTTGCTGGAAAGCTCCGTGATCACCGTCAGCACCGACTACCCCGGGGCCCCGGCCGAACTGATGCAGGGCTTTGTCACCCAGCCCATTAACCAGTCGCTGGCCTCGGTGGAAGGCGTCGACTACATCAGCTCATCCTCGGTGCAGGGCCACAGCCTGGTGACGTTGCGCATGGCGCTGAACCAGGACTCGGCCAAGGCCCTGAGCGAGGTGATCGCCAAGGTCAACCAGGTCAAGTATCGCTTGCCGGAACAGGCCTACGACCCGGTGATCGAGCGCTCGGCCGGTGAGTCCACCGCCGTGGCGTATGTCGGTTTTACCAGCGACACCCTCTCGGCCGCAGCCCTGAGCGACTACCTGAACCGGGTGGTGCAGCCCTTGTTCGCCACGATCGCAGGCGTGGCCAAGGTCGATACCTTTGGCGGCCAGCGCCTGGCCATGCGCCTGTGGCTCGACCCGCAACGCATGGCCGGCCATGGCATCAGTGCCGCCGAGGTTGAACAGGCGATCCGCGCCAACAACTTCCAGGCCGCCCCGGGGCAAATCAAAGGGCAGTACGTGGTGTCATCGATTCAGGTCAACAGCGACCTCACCACCCTCGACGAGTTTCGAGACCTGGTGATCAGCAATCGTGGGGACCGCCTGCTGCGCCTGCGCGATATTGCCGAGATCGAGCTGGGCTCGGCCGCCTACGAAACCAGCGCCCTGATGGACGGCAAACCCGCTGTGCATCTGGGGCTGTACGCCACGCCCGGGGGCAACCCGCTGGTAATTGTCGAGGGCATCAAACGCCTGTTGCCGGGCATCCAGAAAACCCTGCCACCCGGGGTCGAGGCCGCGCTGGCGTTCGAAACCGCGCACTTTATCGAAGCCTCGATTGTGGAAGTGATCCAGACCCTGCTCGAAGCGATCCTGATTGTAGTGCTGATCATTTTCCTGTGCCTGGGCTCATGGCGCACGGTGCTGATCCCGATCCTCAGCATCCCGCTGTCGATCCTCGGCGCCCTGGCCTTGATGGCGTTGTTTGGCTTCAGCATCAACCTGCTGACGCTGCTGGCGATGGTGCTGGCCATCGGGCTGGTGGTGGACGACGCGATTGTGGTCACCGAAAACATCCATCGCCATATCAAGGAAGGCCTCGCCCCGCTTGAGGCTGCGCTGATCGGCGCCCGGGAAATCGCCTCACCGGTGATTGCCATGACCGTCACCCTGGCTGCGGTATACATGCCCATCGGCCTGATGAACGGCCTGACCGGTGCACTGTTCAAGGAGTTCGCCCTGACTCTGGCCGGCGCGGTGCTGGTGTCGGGCGTGATCGCCCTCACATTGACCCCGGTGATGTGCGCAAAACTGCTGCCGGCCGGACAAGACGAAGGCGCCATGGGCATGCTGGCCGAGAGGTTCTTCCACCGTTTATCGCG
>JBILYW010000496.1:0-3396 GCA_044377555.1 Pseudomonas sp. | reverse complement strand
GAATAGCGGAAAGCGATAGGTACTTATCGGTTTATCCACGCCCTGAAAGGGTGCTGGTGCCATGTAGATAACTCCCCGATGCAGCGCAAGCCCAGCACTGGTATTGCTCAGGTGGCTGGGGCAAAGTAGCCGTTTGCGACCTTCCCTGCTCAAAGGAAACACATCATGTCCGGGACAAAAAACGCACTGATTATCGGCGCCTCCCGAGGTTTGGGTCTCGGGCTGGTACAACGCCTGAAAGAAGATGGCTGGGCGGTTACCGCGACCGTGCGCGACAAGAGCCGGGCCGAAGCCCTGCGTGCCGTACCCGACGTCCATGTCGAGCAACTGGACATGGACGATGCTGGCTCCGTCAACGCTCTGCATGAGCGTCTGCAGGGCCAGGTTTTCGACTTGCTGTTCGTCAACGCCGGCGTCAAAGGTCCGGACAACCAGACGCCCGGCGCAGCCCCCGCCCATGAAGTGGCACAGCTGTTTTGGACCAACAGCGTTGCGCCCGTCAGCCTGGCGCAATGTTTTACCGAAAACCTGCGCCCGGACACCGGGGTGCTGGCGTTCATGAGCTCGGGCCTGGGCAGCATTACCAGCCCCGACGCACCGGAACTGGCGCTGTACAAGGCCAGCAAGGCAGCTCTCAACTCCCTGACCAATACCTTCGTCAGTCAGTTGGGCGATCGCAAGCTGACCGTTTTGTCCCTGCACCCGGGCTGGGTCAAAACCGATATGGGCGGCGAAGGCGCTGATATCGATGTAGCCACCAGTACCCGCGGCCTCATTGATCAGGTCGATGCCTACGCCGGTAAAGGCGGTCACTTCTTCCTTAACTACAAAGGAGAAACCCTGCCCTGGTAACACGACGATCCTGCCGTCGCGCTTCACACCTCCCATGCAAACCAGTTGGTCTAGTTTTATGTTGCACTCTGTAACACGCCTGTAGAATGTCGTTTTTGCAGGCGCACTCAACCGTCATCTGCAGTACGACGGTTCAGTGCGCCTTGTTTGCACCTGATGAGAAAATTTTTTATGTATGACTGGCTGAACGCCCTGCCAAAAGCTGAACTGCACATGCACCTTGAAGGCTCCCTGGAGCCTGAGTTGCTGTTCGCGCTGGCCGAGCGCAACAAGATCGCCCTGCCCTGGAACGACGTTGAAACCTTGCGCAAGGCGTATGCCTTCAACAACCTGCAAGAGTTCCTCGACCTCTATTACAAGGGCGCGGACGTACTGCGCACCTCTCAGGACTTCTACGACCTGACATGGGCCTACCTGTTGCGCTGCAAGGCACAGAACGTCATTCACACCGAACCGTTCTTCGACCCGCAAACCCACACTGACCGCGGCATCCCGTTCGAAGTCGTGCTCAACGGCATCGCCAGCGCACTCAAGGATGGCGAGCAGCAACTGGGCATCACCAGCGGCCTGATCCTGAGCTTCCTGCGCCACTTGAGCGAAGAAGAAGCCGAAAAGACCCTCGACCAGGCACTGCCGTTTCGCGATGCATTTATCGCCGTCGGCCTGGACAGTTCAGAAATGGGCCACCCGCCGAGCAAGTTCCAGCGCGTGTTCGATCGCGCACGCCACGAAGGCTTCCTGACAGTCGCCCACGCAGGCGAAGAAGGCCCGCCGGAATACATCTGGGAAGCCCTCGATCTGCTGAAGATTCAGCGCATAGACCACGGCGTGCGGGCGATTGAAGACGAGCGCCTGATGCAACGCATCATCGACGAGCAAATCCCGTTGACCGTATGCCCGTTGTCCAACACCAAGCTCTGCGTGTTCGATCACATGTCACAGCACAACATTCTCGACATGCTTGAGCGTGGCGTGAAAGTCACGGTCAACTCCGATGACCCGGCTTACTTCGGTGGCTACATGACCGAGAACTTCCACGCGCTGTACACCGACCTGGGCATGACCCAGGACCAGGCCAAACGCCTGGCGCAAAACAGCCTGGATGCACGGTTGATCAGGCCCTGACACCTGCACGCCTCCTGTGGGCGCGGGCTTGCCCGCTCCCACAGAAGGTTCACTGTCTGCCCGGATACAGTTTGCTCAACATCCCACACCGCTCGCTGAGCATGTCGCGCAATAACTTCACCGGTTTGCTCAACTGCGCACGATGCCCACAAAGCAGATTCAACGGCGCCCGTTCACAGGTCAGCTCCGGCAATAACACCTTGAGCCTGCCAGCCTGCACATCCCCCGCCACATCCAGCCACGACTTGTAGGCAATGCCCTCCCCGGCAACCGCCCACAAGCGCACCACATCGGCATCATCACTGAAGCGATTGCCACTCACCGTCAGCCCCGGCTCGCGCTTGCCGTCATTGAATTTCCAGTGGTCGTGAACCCGCGTGCCAAGCATGTACAGGAGGCAATTGTGTTGCAGCAACTGTTCGAGCTGACGCGGTTCCCCGTGGCGTGCCAGGTAAGCCGGTGATGCGCACAGCACCCGGCGATTGTCCGGGGCCACCGGCAACGCCACCAGGCTGGAGTCTTCCGGCTCGCCGTAACGCAGGGCAATGTCCACCGGCTGGCGGAACAGGTCGGCTATCCGGTCGCCCAGCAACAATCGCACTGTCAGTTGCGGGTGCTCACGCTGAAACTCGTCGAGCCAGGGCAACAGCAGATTGCGCCCGAAGTCCGACGGTGCAGACAGTTGCAGCACACCGCTGACCTGATCTTGCCCGCGGGCCAGCAGGCGTCGCCCTTCATCAAGGCTGGCCAGTGCCGTACGGGCATATTCAAGAAACCCTTCGCCCTCCGCCGTCAGACGCAAGCTGCGGGTGGAGCGCGCCAGCAGCCGCGCCCCCAACTGCGCCTCTATCCGCTTGAGTGCCGCACTGGCCACCGCAGGCGACAGGTCCATCACCCGCGCGGCTGCCGAAAGGCTGCCCAAATCAGCGGCGCGAACAAACAATTGCAGGTCATCGAAACGCAGCATCCAAAGTTCACTCGGCAATTATCAAAATAATATTGAAAGAGACTGCTGTTTTATCCGGTTTTATCATCCTGCGAAATAGCGAATCATCATCACCAGTTTCTTACCCATCTTCAGGACGTGCCCTATGAAAGCTGTTGCCTATTACCATTCGCTACCGATTCAAGACCCACTGGCCCTGCAAGACATTGAATTGCCTGAGCCGGTGGCCGGCCCCCGCGACCTGCTGGTCGAGGTCAAGGCCATTTCCGTCAACCCGGTGGACACAAAAGTGCGCCAGAACGCACAGCCTGAAGCAGGCGCGGCCAAAGTGCTGGGCTGGGATGTTGCCGGTGTGGTCAAGGCGGTTGGCAGTGACGTCAGCCTGTTCAAGGTTGGCGACAAGGTGTTTTACGCCGGTTCCATCGCCCGTGCCGGGGGCAACAGCGAGCGTCATGTGGTCGACGAGCGAATCG
>JBILYW010000495.1:0-3408 GCA_044377555.1 Pseudomonas sp. | reverse complement strand
GGTCTTGAGCCGTTTGAAATCCGCCACGGCACTGTGGTTGATCCAGTCTGGCAGCTTGTTCTTGATAAAAGCGGCATGGGGCCCGAGCCCCGGGGCCGTGTGGGAACTGTCCATGGTGTGGGGTTTCCTGAAAAGTCATTGGCATGAGTTTTCAGTACATCCAAAGCACAGCCCCACAGGGTGTTAGCTATGTATGAACACCGCCCGGGGGGCTGAAGTTGACTACGCTATGGAGTGAAGCTGCCCCATCATCCGAGAGCCGAGGGCCTTATGGACGATCCTGCGAACGACAAGCCACCGAGCATCTGGCAAGTGCTGCACAGCGTGATGGCCGCCGCCTTTGGCGTACAAAGCGCCAAAAACCGGAGCCGCGATTTTACCCACGGCAAACCCAGCCAGTTTTTGATTCTGGGGTTGCTGTTTACTCTGGTGTTTGCGTTGACCCTGTTCGGGATCGTCAAGTTGGTGCTGCATCTGGCGGGGGTATAGAAGACGGTTGTGGAAGCTGGTCTGCCAGCGAAAGCATCACCGCGCTGACTCAGGCAGACCAGGGCGCCTGCTTCGCCAGCAGGCTGGCTCGCGCAAATGACGTTTTAGCTACTGGTGACTGACCCAGAACACGGCGGTGGATACCACCAGGATAATCATGAAAAAAATGGCCCATGCATCGACCTTGCTGTCGCTTTTACGCGCTTTGACTGGAGTGCTCATCGCATCGCCTCTTTTGTATTTTTATGGGTGATTGCTTGAAGACATACTCAGTAAAGTCCAGCAATGCCCTTCTCACAAGTAAGGGATTGAGAATCAACCGCTTATAGTCGTTTTGGTTCTTTGCATATGCTTAAACATCACTTTTGCGCATAACTACAAACTGGTATCGTGCCCCGCTCCGTGGGGAGTGCGCGGCCGTGCGCGCAGATAAGCTGTTAGCAGCCTGAGAACAGGACCTATATGTACGTATATGACGAGTACGATCAGCGGATCATCGAGGACCGCGTAAAGCAGTTCCGGGATCAGACCCGACGCTATCTGGCAGGTGAGCTGAGCGAAGAAGAATTCCGCCCCCTGCGCCTGCAAAATGGCCTTTATGTTCAACGCTTTGCCCCGATGCTGCGGGTTGCGGTGCCTTATGGCCAACTGACTTCGCGCCAGGCGCGAATGATGGCCAAGATCGCTCGCGACTATGACAAGGGCTACGCCCACATCAGTACCCGCCAGAACGTGCAATTCAACTGGCCCGCACTGGAAGATATTCCGGACATCCTGGAAGAGCTGGCAACCGTGCAGATGCACGCCATTCAGACCAGCGGCAACTGCCTGCGCAACGTCACCACCGACCAGTTCGCGGGTGTCGCGGCCGATGAGTTGATCGACTCGCGCCCCTGGTGCGAAATCGTGCGTCAGTGGACGACCTTCCACCCGGAATTCGCCTACCTGCCACGAAAATTCAAAATCGCGATCAATGGTTCGGCCTCCGACCGTGCAGCCATTGAAGTGCATGACATTGGCCTTGAGCCAGTGTTCAACGAAGCCGGCGAGCTCGGCTTCCGCGTACTTGTAGGTGGCGGCCTGGGCCGTACGCCGGTAGTCGGCGCATTCATCAATGAATTCCTGCCGTGGCCAGACTTGCTAAGCTACCTCGAAGCCATCCTGCGGGTTTACAACCGCTATGGCCGTCGTGACAACAAGTACAAGGCGCGGATCAAGATTCTGGTCAAGGCTCTCACGCCTGAAGTGTTCGCCGAGCGTGTTGAAGCCGAAATGGCTCACCTGCGCGGCGGTTCAAACACCCTGACCGAAGCCGAAGTGCAGCGTATCGCCAAGCACTTCGTGGACCCGGACTACAAAGATCTGCCTGACTTCGGCGCTGAATTGACCGAGCTCGACAAACAGCACCCGGGCTTCGCCCGCTGGCGTACCCGCAACACCCTGGCCCACAAAAAGCCGGGCTATGTCGCGGTCACCCTGTCGCTCAAGCCTACCGGCGTCGCACCGGGCGATGTGACCGACAAGCAGTGGGACGCCATTGCCGAAATGGCCGATCGCTACAGCTTTGGCCAACTGCGCACGTCCCACGAACAGAACATCATCCTGGCCGATGTGGAAGAGAACCTGCTGTTCGCCATGTGGGGCGAGTTGCGCGAGAACGGTTTCGCCACGCCGAACATTGGCTTGCTGACCGACATGATCTGCTGCCCTGGCGGCGACTTCTGCTCGCTGGCCAACGCCAAGTCGATCCCGATTGCCGAGTCGATCCAGCGCCGCTTTGAAGACCTGGACTACCTGTTCGACATCGGCGAGCTGGACCTGAACATCTCCGGTTGCATGAACGCCTGTGGTCACCACCACGTCGGTCACATCGGGATTCTGGGTGTCGACAAGAAAGGTGCAGAGTTCTATCAGGTGTCTTTGGGTGGCAGCGCCAGCCGTGATGCCAGCCTGGGCAAGATCCTGGGCCCTTCGTTCGCCCAGGACGCCATGCCGGACGTGATTGAAAAGCTGATCGACGTGTACATTGAAAAACGTACCGAAGACGAGCGTTTCATCGACACCTACCAACGTATCGGCATCGAGCCTTTCAAGGAGCGCGTCTATGCAGCGAATAATTAAGAACAACGAAGTCATCGACGAAACCTGGCACTTGCTGCCCAAGGACGCCAGCTTTGACGAGATCTCCAACTGCGACGACCTGATCGTCCCGCTGGCCCTGTGGCGCGAGCACGGCCATGCCCTCAAGGCCCGCGATGGCGGCCTGGGCGTGTGGCTGGACAGCGATGAAGAAGCCGAGGAACTGGGCGACGACGTGGCGCACTTCCAGGTGATTGCCCTGAACTTCCCCGCCTTCACCGATGGCCGCAGCTACTCCAATGCCCGCCTGCTGCGTGACCGTTACGGTTACAAAGGCGAATTGCGAGCCATTGGCGATGTGCTGCGCGACCAGTTGTTCTATCTGCATCGCTGCGGGTTCGACGCATTCGCCATTCGCGCCGACAAAGACCCGTACGAAGCACTGCAAGGCCTGAAGGATTTTTCGGTAACCTACCAGTCTTCAACTGACGAACCGATGCCGTTGTTCCGGCGTCGTTGATCCCCGAACCGGCCCTGAGTCGTCCCGGACTCAGGATCGGTTTTCATGTCCGCCATCAAGGCTCTAGCGGGTGTTCCTCGAGCTCCTGGCTGGTCAGTTGACGCACCAACAAGGCCCTGGCCTTTTTCCGCACATCGCCCAACGCATTTGACTGCGTGACATAGTCGTCACTGGACATACTTTCTCGCGCCGTATACAGAACGTCCATGCGCTCATCCTGGGGCTCGTCGGAAGCGGTGAAGGCTTCGGCGTATTTTTTTTCCAGAAAATCTATCCAAAACCCTCTGTTCTCGATCGACGTTGTTATGGCTTCTAACTTT
>JBILYW010000494.1:0-3409 GCA_044377555.1 Pseudomonas sp. | reverse complement strand
TTGTCGAGCAGGGGCAGCCATTGCCCAGTGTCTCGGGTATCCGGTACATGGCGGAGCATGTTTTTGGGCAGCGCCGCGGGAGCTGGAAACCATTGCTCAAGCATTTTGAAGGTTTTGACCTGCTGATCAGCCCTTCCTCTTGAGGGCGTGGCTGCCAGATTTTGCTGGCAGTCATTCGTTTTCTTGTCGACTTCTTTCATTTGGCGCGTTTTTTTGTGCGTTCTTGCCGATTTATGCGAATAAATTGAATTGATGACTTGACTTGGGCCGGCCTAATGAGAAGAATCAAAGTCCCGCTGTAGAGGGACTGCCAGAAGCAGGCCCTCTCAGCAGATCATGAGGCGCACACCCGCGCCGACCTGTTACACCCGCAACGCGTTACCTCGCGCTGGGTGGGAAAACCCCGCAACATTTGGGGAGCTCCCAATACTTGCTCAGTCAGTGCTGACGTAGTCGGCGACCACCGTCGCTCATGCTCTGCTGAAAAGTAAACCTATTAAGACCCGTTCGCATTTTAGTGGACGGTATTATGGCGTTTTAGAGGTGAACAACGTGGAGCTTTTATCTGGCGGTGAGATGCTGGTCCGCTTTTTGCGCGACGAAGGTGTCAAATATATCTACGGGTACCCTGGTGGTGCTCTGCTGCATGTCTATGACGCACTGTTCAAGGAACCGGAAGTTACCCACATCCTGGTTCGTCACGAGCAGGCTGCAACCCATATGGCTGACGGCTATGCCCGTGCTACCGGTAAAGCCGGTGTAGTACTGGTTACTTCCGGGCCGGGTGCTACCAACGCCATCACGGGTATAGCCACTGCCTACATGGACTCCATTCCGATGGTGATCATTTCCGGTCAGGTGCCTAGCACCATGGTCGGCACCGATGCTTTCCAGGAAACCGACATGATCGGCATCTCCCGGCCCATCGTGAAGCACAGCTTTATGATCAAGCATGCTTCGGAAATCCCGGAGGTCATGAAAAAGGCGTTCTACCTCGCTCAATCCGGTCGTCCTGGCCCGGTTGTGGTCGATATCCCGAAAGACATGACCAACCCTGCCGAGAAGTTCGAATACGTCTTCCCGAAAAAAGCCAAGCTGCGTTCTTATAGCCCGGCCTTGCGTGGCCACTCTGGCCAGATTCGCAAGGCGGCAGAGATGCTGCTGGCTGCCAAACGTCCTGTGCTGTATGCGGGCGGCGGCGTCATCTTGGGCGGCGGTTCGGCACCGCTGACCGAGTTGGCAAAAATGCTCAACGTGCCGGTGACCAATACGCTGATGGGCCTGGGTGCATACCCTGGTACTGATCGCCAGTTTGTCGGCATGCTCGGTATGCATGGCAGCTTCACGGCCAACATGACCATGCACAACGCAGACGTAATCCTGGCGGTAGGCGCGCGCTTTGATGACCGTGTTATCAATGGCCCGTCCAAGTTCTGCCCGAACGCCAAGATCATCCATATTGATATCGACCCGGCGTCCATCTCCAAGACCATCAAGGCCGACGTGCCGATTGTAGGTCCGGTAGAGAGCGTGCTGACCGAAATGGTCTCCATCCTCAAGGAAATTGGCGAGACACCGAATCCGGAAGCGGTTGCCAGTTGGTGGAAGCAGATTGACGAATGGCGCGGTAATGGTGACCTGTTCCCTTATGACAAGGGCGACGGCACCAAGATCAAGCCTCAGGCTGTTATCGAAATGCTCTGCGAAGTGACCAAGGGCGATGCATATGTAACGTCCGATGTGGGTCAGCACCAGATGTTCGCGGCCCAGTACTATCGCTTCAACAAGCCTAATCGCTGGATCAACTCAGGCGGTCTGGGCACGATGGGCTTCGGCTTTCCCGCTGCAATGGGGGTTAAGCTGAGTTTCCCTGAAGCTGACGTTGCCTGTGTAACAGGCGAGGGCAGCATTCAGATGAATATTCAGGAGCTGTCGACTTGTTTGCAGTACGGCTTGCCAGTAAAAATCATCAGCCTTAATAACGGCGTGCTTGGAATGGTGCGTCAGTGGCAAGACATGAATTACGGTAGCCGTCACTCGCACTCCTACATGGAATCGCTGCCTGATTTCGTCAAGCTGGCCGAAGCCTATGGACATGTGGGAATTCGGATCACTGATCTGAAAGATCTCAAACCGAAGATGGAAGAAGCCTTTGCCATGAAAGATCGACTGGTGTTCCTGGATATTCAGGTTGATACCAGTGAGCACGTTTACCCGATGCAGATCAAAGATGGCTCCATGCGCGACATGTGGCTGAGCAAGACGGAGCGTACTTAATCATGCGGCACATTATTTCCTTGCTTCTTGAAAACGAACCGGGCGCCTTGTCTCGAGTTGTCGGGCTTTTTTCGCAACGCAACTACAACATCGAAAGCCTGACGGTGGCACCAACCGAAGATCCGACCTTGTCGCGTCTGACGCTGACCACGGTGGGGCATGATGAGGTCATCGAGCAGATTACCAAGAACCTGAACAAGCTGATCGAAGTGGTCAAGCTGGTGGACCTGTCGGAGAGTGCTCATATCGAGCGTGAACTGATGCTGGTCAAGGTCAAGGCAACAGGTGCACAGCGCGCAGAGATCAAGCGCACCACGGATATTTTTCGTGGGCAGATCGTTGATGTCAGTGCCAGCGTGTACACCGTGCAGTTGACAGGTACCAGTGAGAAGCTCGACAGTTTCATTCAGTCGATTGGTACAGCTTCAATCCTGGAAACAGTTCGCAGTGGCGTCACCGGGATTGCCCGTGGCGACAAAGTACTCAGCATCTAAAACTAACAAGTGCTAATTGGCCTGAATGGCCTGGATATAAGGGAAAATCATGAAAGTTTATTACGACAAAGACTGCGACCTTTCGATCATCCAGGGCAAAAAAGTAGCCATCATCGGTTACGGCTCCCAGGGTCACGCCCAGGCCTGCAACCTGAAAGACTCCGGCGTTGACGTTACTGTTGGTCTGCGTAAAGGTTCGGCCACTGTCGGCAAGGCTGAGGCTCATGGCCTGAAAGTGACTGACGTTGCCAGCGCTGTTGCTGCTGCTGACTTGGTCATGATTCTGACTCCGGACGAGTTCCAGTCGGCACTGTACCGCGACGAAATCGAACCGAACATCAAGAAGGGCGCCACACTGGCCTTCTCCCACGGCTTCGCGATCCACTACAACCAGGTTGTGCCGCGTGCCGACCTTGACGTGATCATGATCGCGCCAAAAGCACCGGGCCACACCGTGCGCTCCGAGTTCGTAAAAGGCGGCGGCATTCCTGACCTGATCGCTATCTACCAGGACGCTTCGGGTAACGCCAAAAACGTAGCCCTGTCTTATGCAGCGGGTGTGGGTGGCGGTCGTACCGGCATCATCGAAACCACATTCAAGGACGAAACCGAAACCGACCTGTTCGGCGAGCAGGCTG
>JBILYW010000493.1:0-3414 GCA_044377555.1 Pseudomonas sp. | reverse complement strand
AAGGGACAACCATGAACAAGCTCCAACAGCGAATACTGGCGAGAAAAGACCCACCAAAAAATGGCCGCAATGGTACGAAAGGCTAGGGTCTGTTGACGTTTGGTTGTGGCCGCGCCGATAGCCCATGTGGTGCAGGGCAAGACGCGAGCAGCGTGGTTTGGTTGTTCCAAATAAGCTGCGAGCAACGCCGCCCTGCGCCACATGGGCTATCGGCCCTTCGGGTCGCGTGTCAAATTTCCCCAGGCAGCGTTGCAGGGCTTGAGAAGGGAACAACCATTCCCTTCACCCTGCGCCTTGCCTGGCAAAATTTGACCCAGCGACGCGGCTCACAACCAAACGTTAACAGACCCTAGGCCTTGGCCTCATTCGACCTTAGTCGCACTGTCAAAACCGCGGCTTGCAACATGGTTGATAGCTTTGAGCCGGTATCCGGCATTAAATAGACTTACTTTGAGATTCATCCTGGGAACCACCATGGCAATCAAGAGTTCAAGGCGGCGCCAGCGCTTGCAGGCCAGCGCCACCGAACAAGCCTTGCTTGAACTTAACGAAACCCTCGAGGCGCGCGTGGCCGAGCGCACCCGGGCGTTGGCCGAGGCCAACCTGCAACTGCAACGCGAAATACTGGAGCGCGCACGCGCCGAAGAGGCCTTGCGCCATGGGCAAAAAATGGAAGCCGTGGGTCAGTTGACCGGCGGCATCGCCCACGATTTCAACAATATGCTCACCGGCATCATCGCCAGCCTGGATTTGATGAAGCGCTTTATCGCGGCGGGCCGTATTGCCGAGGTGGAACGTTTTGCCGATGCGGCCGTGTCTTCCGCACAGCGGGCGGCCGCGCTGACCAACCGCCTGTTGACGTTCTCCCGCCGACAGTCACTGGACCGCCAGCCGCTGGATCCCAATCAGCTGGTGAGTTCACTGCAGGCACTGTTCAGCAGCTCCGAGGGCACACACATCGACTTGAGCCTGGATCTGGGCCACAACATCTGGCCGGTAAACACCGACACCGGGCAACTGGAAAGCGCCCTGCTCAACCTGATGATCAACGCCCGCGATGCGATGCCCGAAGGCGGGACCCTGGTGGTCAAAACCGCCAATCAGTACCTCGATGCCCGCGAGCTGAGCACCCTGGAAGCGATTGATTCAGGCGACTATGTGATGCTGCAAGTCAGTGACAACGGCACGGGCATGACACCGCAAGTCCTGGCCAAGGCCTTCGACCCGTTCTTCACCACCAAGCCTGTTGGCCAGGGCACGGGGCTCGGGCTGTCCATGATCTACGGGTTTGCCCAGCAATCAGGCGGGCATGTCAGCATCAGCAGCCAAAGCGGCAGCGGTACCTGCGTGCGCTTGTACCTGCCGCGCTACCACAGCCCTGAAGACAAAACTCAGGCATAATCCGCGCCCTCGCAATAAGCCCCACAGTTCCAAGGTAAAGTCCCATGAAAGCTCAAGCCCGTCATATCCTGGTGAAAACCGCAGAAGAAGCCGAATCGCTCAAGCAACGCATCGCCAAGGGCGAAGCTTTCGATGTGCTGGCGAAAAAATTCTCCACCTGCCCGTCAGGCAAGCGCGGGGGTGATCTGGGGGAAGTGCGGCCGGGGCAGATGGTTGGCGTTATCGACCAGATCATCTTCAAAAAGCCGTTGCGGGTGGTGCACGGGCCAATCAAAAGCAAGTTCGGCTATCACCTGGTGCAGGTGTTTTACCGCGACTAAAAATACGTGCTGTGGGAGCGAGCCTGCTCGCGAAGGTCTTTCGCGAGCAGGGGTCAAGCACTGCCCTAGAACACTATTTCAAGGCTCTCAACCACATTCGACTGCTCGTCCACCAGGCAACCGGTACGCCACTTGTCGAACGTCAGGCAAGGGTGCGAGGTGCCAAAGCTGATGATGTCGCCGATGTGCAGCTCAGTGCCCGGCGCAACGGTCATAAAGGCATGCTGGTCCATTACCGCTGTGACCTTGCACCCGCTGACATCATCCCCCACCGCAGGCACTACCCCTTCGCGATAGCGCTTTAACGGCATCGGCAAACCCGCGTCGTAGGCCACGTCACGCTTGCCCAGCGCAATCACTGCAAAGCCGGGCTCGGGCAACGATTGCACATGGGCCCAGACTTCCAGCGCCGGGCGCAAGCCTTCCTGCAAGTCGCTGCGACGGTCAAGCACACAACATTGCGCATCCTTGTAGATGCCGTGGTCGTGGACCACGTAACTGCCAGGGCGCAGCACGCTGAGAAAACGTCCGCTGGCAGCCTCGGCTTCGAAGCCTTCGGCAATCAGGTCGTACCAGGCAGAGCCCGACGCGGTGATGATCGGCTTGTCCAGCGCAAACGCGCCGTCACGTTGCAGCTGCAACGCCAGACGCACCAGCGAAGCAGCAAACGCACGAATCCCGCTGACCGCATGCTCGCCGTGAATCACGCCTTCGTAACCCTCGATCCCGGTCAAAGCCAGGGCCGGTTGTGCCTTGATGGCATCTGCCAGCGCCATGACTTCCTGCTCGGATCGGCAGCCACAACGCCCGCCCACCACACCGTACTCGATCATCACATTCAGGCGCTGGCCGCGTTCGGCGAAAAACGCCCCCAATGCCGCCACGTTGTCCGGGTGATCGACCATGCAGTGAAACTCAAACCCGGGATCTGTCTGCAACTGGGCAATCAGCGCCATATTGGCCCGACCCACCAGCTGGTTGGCCATCAGCACGCGACGCACGCCACCGGCATAGGCGGTGCAGGTCTGCACCGCACTGGCCAGGGTCAGGCCCCAGGCGCCTTGCTCCAGCTGGCGGCGAAACAGTGCCGGCGTCATGCTGGTTTTGCCATGGGGCGCGAGCACCGCACCACTGCGGGTCACAAAGTCCTGCATCCAGCGAATATTGTGCTCCAGCGCGTCACGGTGAATCACCAGCGCGGGCAAGCTGACATCTCGTACCAGACTGTCGCCGGGGTTGGCAGCGCCTTTAAGCACCTGGGCTTGGTTCAGCGTCTTCGACACACTCGACTCCTCACGTATTGTTTTTATGCGCGGTAACGGTGTTAGCGCTTGGCTTTGTAGGCGATGCAGTCGATCTCGACCCGGCAATCGACCATCATCATCGCCTGCACGCAGGCACGTGCCGGGGCGTGTTCGCTTTTGAAGTACGAGGCAAAGACCTTGTTGAAGCTCCAGAAGTCGCGGGGGTCTTGCAGCCAGACACCGGCGCGGACCACGTCTTCAAGGCCATAACCGGCCTCTTCGAGAATCGCGATCAGGTTCTGCATGGTTTTGTGGGTTTGCTCGACGATCCCGCCATTGATGATTTCGCCGTTTTCCATGGCCACCTGGCCGGACACATGCAGCCAGCCGTCGGCCTCAACCGCACGGGCGAAAGGCAAAGGCTGACCGCCTGCACCCACTGCGCCGGT
>JBILYW010000052.1:0-10435 GCA_044377555.1 Pseudomonas sp. | reverse complement strand
GTGGATACCGCCCGCTTGTTGATGAACACCACCCTGGGTGTCGCCGGTTTCTTTGATGTGGGTACCAAGATGGGGTTGCAGCGCAACAGCGAAGACTTCGGTCAGACGCTGGGGTATTGGGGCGTTCCAAGCGGTCCTTATGTGATGCTGCCGCTGTTGGGCCCGAGCACCGTGCGTGACGCAGTCGCCCTCTACCCGGACGGCTTCACCGAACCGTACCCGTACATGCACGATATTCCGGCCCGTAACATGGCGATCGGCATGGACATCATCGATACTCGCGCCAGCTTGCTGTCTGCCGAAAAACTGGTGACAGGCGACAAATACGTCTTTATTCGCAACGCCTACTTGCAGCACCGCGAGTTCAAGGTCAAAGACGGGCAGGTTGAAGACGACTTTTAAGCCGTCCAGCCAGCACGCAGAAGACGGCCCCCAGGGCCGTTTTTTGCATTTTGGGCCGCAAAAACCGTCGTGTTCCCAGGCCGCTAAACCTTGGTTTTGGTTGCTGCCAGCTAGGTTCTTATAACCCGCGGGAATTTAACGCGACGAACACCTGAAGCCACCCTCTGCCTGAGCTTGAAACCCCCCGCGGATGGGAGTACCGTCTGCGCCTTACACGGGCACCTTTGTAGGATCGAGCAACACAATCGATTTGAGTCAGGGATGTTCACAAGCCAATTCAGTCGTGAGCCCGACGTGTTCGGGCTCCAGCGACAACCTAATTCTGGCGCCGTTTGCCCACATGCAAAAAACCAGTGCCACGCTGCTGATCATTGATGACGACGAAGTAGTGCGCGCCAGCCTGGCGGCCTACCTGGAAGACAGCGGCTTCAGCGTCCTTCAGGCCAGTAATGGCTTGCAAGGCCTTCAGGTGTTCGAGCTAGAGCAGCCAGACTTAGTGATCTGTGACCTGCGCATGCCGCAAATGAGTGGTCTGGAGTTGATTCGCCAGGTCACCCAGCGCTCGTCACAAACCCCGGTGATCGTTATCTCCGGGGCAGGTGTGATGAGTGATGTGGTCGAGGCGTTGCGTCTGGGTGCTGCCGACTACCTGATCAAGCCGCTCGAAGACCTCGCCGTTCTTGAGCACTCCGTACACCGGGCACTGGATCGTGCACGGCTACTGCTTGAGAACCAGCGCTATCGGGAGAAGCTGGAGTCTGCCAACCGCGAGCTTGAGGCCAGCCTGCATCTACTGCAGGAAGACCAGAACGCGGGCAGGCAGGTGCAGATGAACATGCTGCCGATCAGCCCATGGGCCATCGATGACTTCAATTTTGCGCATCAGATCATTCCGTCCCTGTACCTGTCCGGTGATTTTGTGGACTACTTCAGGGTTGATGAGCGTCGGGTAGCGTTTTACCTGGCGGACGTTTCCGGTCATGGCGCCTCGTCGGCGTTTGTCACGGTGCTGCTCAAGTTCATGACCACGCGCTTGCTGTTCGAGTCCAAGCGCAACGGGACCTTGCCGGAGTTCAAGCCCTCCGAGGTGCTTGGGCATATCAACCGTGGCCTGATCAACTGCAAGCTGGGCAAGCATGTGACCATGGTGGGCGGCGTAATTGATGAGGAGACCGGCGAGCTGACCTACAGCATTGGTGGTCACTTGCCACTGCCAGTGCTCTACACTCCTGAGAGTGTGAGTTACCTGGAAGGGCGGGGGTTGCCTGTTGGCCTGTTCAACGAAGCCACCTATGAAGATCATGTTCTGAAACTGCCACACGCCTTCAGCCTGACGCTGATGTCGGACGGGATTCTGGATCTTCTGACTGAGCCGACGCTCAAAGAGAAGGAAGCTGCTTTACCGCAATTGGTGAAAACAGCAGGCGGCAGCCTGGATGGTCTGCGCCAGGTTTTTGGATTAGCTACGCTCGGGGAGATGCCGGATGATATCGCCTTGTTGGTGTTGAGCAGGAATCTTAAATGAGTACCGGTAGAATTCAGTTCGCCGAACAGGATGGCACCTTCGTCCTGAAGTTTGTGGGTGAAGTGCGTCTGACGTTGTGTTCGGCACTGGATGCGACAATCGAGAGGATTTTCACGGCGCTGAATTTCAATGCCATCGTGATAGACCTCACCGAAACCCGCAGTATCGACAGCACCACTCTGGGTTTGCTGGCGAAGCTGTCGATCTTGTCGCGTCAAAAAATAGGCCTGTTGCCGACGGTGGTCACCACCCATGAAGACATCACCCGGCTGCTGCAGTCGATGGGTTTCGATCAGGTGTTCAACATTATCGGCAAGCCGATCCCGTGTCCGGAATGCCTGACCGACCTGCCTTCACAGGACCAGTCTGAAGAAGTGGTGCGGGTGAAGGTGCTGGAGGCGCACAAGATCCTGATGGGGTTGAACGACTCCAACCGTGAAGCGTTTCATGACCTGGTGAATGCGCTCGAGCGTCACTGATCTCGAGCAGGCAGCACGCATGAAAAAGGGGCCGTCCTGCACAGGGGCGGCCCCTTTTTGGTCAGCGGCCTTCCAGCAGCTCTGCGGCTTGATCCAGCAGGGCCAGAGGGTCCTTGGCCTTGTGGATGTCCACCGACAGCAACTGACGGAAGCGACGGGCACCAGGAAAGCCCTGGCCCAGGCCCAGAATGTGCCGGGTGATATGGTGCATCGAACCGCCTGCAGCGATATGCGCAGCGATATACGGTCGCAGCAGCGCCAGCGCCTGTGCCCGTGAAATCACGGGGTCGGAGCTGCCAAACAGCTGCTGATCGACCTCTGCCAGGATATAAGGGTTGTGATAGGCCTCACGGCCGAGCATCACCCCGTCGAACACCTGCAAATGCTCCTGGCATTGTTCCAGCGTCTTGATCCCGCCATTGAGAATGATCTCCAGCTCCGGGAAGTCGGTTTTCAGCTGTGCGGCAACGTCGTAGCGCAGAGGAGGGATATCGCGATTTTCTTTGGGCGACAGGCCTTCGAGAATGGCGATACGGGCATGCACGGTAAAACTGGTGCAACCGGCATCTCGCACAGTGCCGACAAAGTCGCACAGCTGCTCGTAGCTATCGCGCCCGTTAATGCCTATCCGATGCTTGACCGTGACAGGAACAGACACCGCGTCCTGCATGGCCTTCACGCAATCGGCAACCAGCGTCGGGTGGGCCATCAGGCAAGCGCCGATCATATTGTTCTGCACCCGATCGCTCGGGCAGCCGACATTCAGATTCACCTCGTCATACCCTGCAGCCTGAGCCAGGCGCGCACACGCTGCCAGATCAGCCGGAACACTGCCGCCTAACTGCAAGGCCAGCGGATGTTCAGTCTCGTCATGCCGTAAAAAGCGCTCGGCATCACCATTGATCAGCGCGCCGGTGGTGACCATTTCAGTGTAAAGCAGCGCATTTTTGGACAGGAGGCGCAGGAAGAAGCGGCAATGACGATCGGTCCAATCCATCATAGGTGCAACAGAAAACCGCCGAGACAGCGCAGCCCCTGTGTTTACTGGCTTTGAAGCAATGTTCTGTACCATTTTGCTCTACGTTTTTGCTGCGATTTTAGGGGGTAAAAGGGCGTTTTTTAAGGTCGGTGGTAAAATTTACCACCTCAAAACTGACGTGTACCACTTTTACTATGGCAACGATCAGATCCAGAAAACTCGCCGACGGCACGGTACGTTATACCGCGCAGATCCGTGTGAAGTGTGAAGGGTGCAAGTCTACCAAGAGAGCCGGACCTTCGCCCGAAAACAGGCAGCCCAAGCATGGGTTCGCAAGCGTGAAGCGGAATTGGACCAACCCGGCGCGATCGAGCGGGCAAACCGTACCTGTAGTCAGCGCATACGCGTTCGAGCGGGATAATTGCCTGGCCGCCACACTGAGCCATAAACAGAAATTTCGTATTCATAGTTATGTCTCCATGCCGCGATGATTGTCGGCAGAACGTTTTGGCCACTCCTCGGCAGCCTTGATCTTGTTGTCCATTGCCTCACGGGCGTAACGCATCTGGTCAATGGTAAGGGGGGAGATCCATTTGTCCGTTCCGGCGCTCATCGAGCAAACGTGATGGCACTCGATTTCAGGCATGGCTTGGTCCTTGTAGCTATAGCGGCTGGCTTTAAAGGAATGGCGGATATGCAGAAGCGGTCTTAGACGGGGGCAAATGTCTTTGGTAAAAATAGGGTGTTCGTTGAACGTATTTCAGGAGTTGAATTTGAGAACGTGTAGCGAGCAGGAGTCCCGGATTGCTTGTTGGGACCCGCCCTTAGTAATGGGCAGTGATCAATGGGCTTAAGTATTGAGCTTCGAGTTAATCTACTCCCTGCCAATCTAGGCCAAAGACTCAAAGCTTTAGTTCATTGATCACATCTATTTAGACTGCTCGACGGTTTCCAGTGCGGGCAGCTCAGCAGTACCTCCTCCCAGGGGCGGCTCATAATCCCTTTATACCCCTTTGACGCATCACAGCCTACATGGTTTTGAGTCATGCGGCGGCTGCTTGGTGTTTGATTGCACAACACGGATCATTTGCTCGAGCCAGTGCAGCCATCGGCGGCGGGCTGACACTGTCTGCGCACCTATGCACCTGCTGGGTTTTGGTGAAAGGCTTGCCGTCAGCGCCGTGACTAATGATGTGGTTGCTCGGGATGGTCCAGTCAATGCACTCGGCTGCAGTGCGCCACTTCTGCTGAGCCTTATCGGGGTGTTTGGCGTGGGTTGGCTCGGGCCACCCGCTGGGCTGGCCATCGCAGGGGGCAATCATGAACAGGCGTTCCCGACTGGAGGGGGCACCGAAGTCGCAGGCTTTGATCACGCGCCATTCGACGGCATAGCCCAGGCGCTTAAGCTCGGCGACAAATACCGCCCAAGTCTTGCCGCGGCGCTTGGGGGCGGCGCTGCGCCAGAACCTTCGCTGATGGCTGCTGCTCTTCCTCGGCCATGATCAACCTCTCTGATCTAGAATGCTTGCTGCGGATGATTATCGAAACTTCTCAGGCGAGGCTGTGTCCGACGTAATATGTCCCGCATCGCGTGATGCGCTCACCAAGTTGCTTACATAGAGTTATTGAAATGAAAAAAGCACGGCTCTCAATCCTGGCTGGATTCTCCTTGATGTTGATCGCGACTGGAGCTTCAGCGGAGCAGTATCTGCCCGAGATAGCCAGCAAGGCCCCGTATAAAAAAGCCTATGCTGAGATGCTCAGCTTCCCGAGCTGGGTCAGCAAAGCTCAGGGCGCCGCGTCTCCGGTTGAGAGGGTTTCGGTTGAAGGAAAAAGCTTCACCGTGGGGTATATGTGCAAGCCACACGATTGTGCAGACAATCAGCTCAGTGTTGTTTTTAGTGCCGATGGAACAAAGTCCTGGGGACTCCTCGCTACGCGTTCAGTGGATGGGAAGGCCTTTAACAAACAACTGCTGGGCAACCCTGACAGCGTTATCGAGGGACTTCTAAACAAGTCCTTCTCTGATAACAACCCGGAAGACTAAAGAGTGGAGCAAGATTTGGCGGTGTTTTAATACTGCCATGAGCTTCTGCGCGGCTTAGTTGACCGCGCCTTTACTGACTTGGTCATGACCTACCTTTTGTTTAATTCTGCTGGCCGGCAGTGTGTGTCGTTTGTGTTGCTGGGGGCGGGTTATGCGACGCATGCGCAGACCTTCTGCCGGTTCCAGGCGCCGGCCGCTTCGAAGATCCGCGCGGCGTGCTCTTCGTCCAGCGACATCGAGTCGGGTATGGCGATCCAGCCCGAAGCCTCCATTGGGCGCAATCTCCACTGACTTGCCGTAGGCGTCGATGTTCACTGCTGCAACGTGGTTGGCGGCCAGTAATGCGCGGCAGGTCAATGCGGGCCTTGAGGTTGTGAGGCTTACGCTTGCTCATAGTGAGTCTGCCATTAACCGGAGGGCTTTACGCTCCGCCCACGAAAGCGCTTTTGACCGGTAATAGTGCGGGCCAGTTCGCCAGCCTTCACCTGGCCGACGACCGACTCATTCCAACGCTTATTCTCGAACAGGATCTCGCCGAGTAACGCTTCAGTCATGGTCGCCGCCAAAGTGGCGGGGTGGTTGATCTAAATACACGCGACGGCACTTATGCATTCCGCTGTTTTTTACTGGGCGCGGAGGGGGAGTGCATGCGGGTAGATTTGATGTCGCAAGAGCCTGGATTCAGGCTTTGAATTAAGTGTTAACCAAGGAATCATTGAGCTGTTTTGCAGTCTTATATTTATGACCTCAATTTCCAGGACGCTCAAATGAAGCGCACAGCCATAATCATCTTGGCCTTATCAGGCTCTCTCTTACTGGGTGGCTGCGTGCCTGTGTGGGATGACGGAGGCAGGCATGGTCATGACCGTGATCGAGGCCACGACTATGGCCGTGGGTACGACCGAGGGCATGATGATCGGGGTTATGACCGCGGGTATGATCGTGGTGACAATGATCGACGGTATGACCGCAATCGCGATCGTGACGATAGGGACGACTGAGCCTTTCAGACCTTATCTCCGAGCACGTTTAAGACGTGCTCTTTGCGGCTTTATCCTGCTGCCCGCTAGTGAGTGGGCACAAGTGCTACTTTCCAATCAGGCTGCACTTCCCGTTGCGCGCTCTGCCTGAATCCGCTGCCAAATATCTTCCCGGTGAACCGCAACATCTGCCGGGGCAGTAATTCCTGTCTTCACTTGCTGGCCGCTAACACTAAGCACCTGGATGCTGATGTCGTTGTTAATGCGGATGGTTTCGCCTGCGCGGCGGGTGAGTATCAACCTGGTTCTTCTCCTGGATTGATGTCCAATACCGCCTCGTCGAAGCGGCATCAGTAAATCTGTAGGTCTTGCTCGCTTGCACAGGCCAACACTCGCTTACACGTCAACTCCCTTCAGGCTTTTGGCCTTCAAGCCATCACGCAGCCTTTCCAGCTACGGTTTCAGCATTGCCTGGTCGTTTGCTACTGCCGGGTTCATTGGTGTGCTTGGCGTTGAGTGGGCTCGTCAGTTGGGCAAGCGCTGGGGGCCGAGCGCAGAGCAGACGAAATTTAGCTGCAATACGCTTTGCAACTCAACGGCTAGCGTCGCGATACGCTGAATGGAAATACTACTACCCTCTACCTTGAGGTTGCACCCAAGGAGAGCAGACATGGCAGACAAGTATGTTGGGAGAATAGTTGCTGTTGGCACGGATAATTTGGACTACGTGATCAGCGTCTATCAGGATGAGATCGTCGAGCGAACGCTGAACGGAATAGTTCGACATGAAGGCCAGATACGTTTCGAAATGCAGTATGGAGGCGCCGTGAATAAGATTTCAGCAACTGAGTACGAGATCGTGGCTACGGGGATGAGAGTCACGGTGCATGATGGTCACAGCTAAGATCAAATGGCCCTTGATGTGGCTATCGGGGTTGGTTGTCGCATCGTGTCACCCAGACGATTTAATCAACCGCAAGACCTGGGCGTCATTGCGCTATGGACGACCTGGTGCATCTTGAGCGGGAAGGGGCGTGACGGGGAGGTGGGCAAGATCATTTACGCGATGATTGCCTAGGGCGGCTACACGATTCTTGCTCGCAATGAGCGAATGTTCTTCTCACCCACGATTGCCGGGACGACGCAGTATATTTCGCTCACTCTGGCGGGTTCCCGGCATTGGTTAATGGTCATGTACTGGCCGCCAACCAAGGCCTGGTTATGCCGGGCACTGAACTGTATTTGCGTGACAACTTTCAAGTTTCTATTAGCCATTTTGCGGGAAGCGACAACATTGGAATTAAGACAACTACGTTATTTCGTAAAAATCATTGAGCATGGCAGTCTAGGGCGGGCTGCACTCGAGTTGGACGTAGGCGTGTCGGCCCTCAGTCAGCAGATTTCCAAGCTCGAAAGCGAGTTGTGCACCCGCCTGTTGAATCGCACCACTACGGGCGTGACGCCTACCAGCGCTGGATTTGCATTTTTACACCATGCCCAGCTGACCCTGCGCCAAGCAGAAAACGCCATCATGGCAGCACATCGCGGGCGTATGAGCGGCTATGTCAGTGTCGGTTTGCCACCTACTACCGCGACGGTGCTCGCTCTGCCGTTGATCAACGCCATGCGTACCCGTTATCCGGATATTCAACTCCATTTGGTGGAAATGCTCTCCGGACACTTGGCAGGCCAGCTAAACGCCAGGCAGATTGACCTGGCAATTCTGTTCCAGCTCGAAGGGGGTAAACGTTGGAGTGTGACTCCCCTGCTGGATGAAAAGCTGTTTGTTATCGCCTCGCCAAAACTGCCGCAAGCACCTCGTGGTGACAGTGTGCAGTTAGCCGACCTGGGCGGCTTGCCGCTAGTGATGCCCAGTGCCCAGCATGGTTTACGTTCGGCATTGATGAGCGCATTCGAGCGGGTCGGATTGACCCCCAATGTCATCATGGAAGTGGATGGTCTCGCGGTTCTAATGAACGCCGTGCGCGCCGGTCATGCTGCAACGATACAACCCGGGGCAGCAGCTGCATTGAAGGACGAGTCAGGACTTTCACTGGTTAAAATTACCGATCCCCATGTGGGCCGGCGAAATCTGCTGGCGACGTTGGCTGATGACGAGTTGTCTCCGGCGGCATTGGCAACCCGGCTGGTCATCGTCGATGTCGCACGTCAACTGGTCGCCGACAAGCAGTGGCCAGGCGCAACCTGGATTGAAGAGTTAGACGTGTAATAGCGTGCGCTCAATCACGGCCGCATGAGCTTCGGAAGGGCTCAAAGTGTTTAGGGAAACTAAACACCCCGTGTCAAAAGCAGCCTTTCGACTATAGGGCTCCCTCTCTATCGTTCCCCCACACGCAAGGAGCAGTTCGTTCCAGCCTCCTTGCAGATCGAGGAGCGATGATGATCGATGTCTTAATTATAGGGGGCGGCAACGCAGCCTTATGCGCCGCTCTGATGGCGAGAGAAGCTGGCGCCAGCGTGATGCTGCTGGAAGCCTCTCCGAAAATCTGGCGCGGTGGAAACTCCCAGCACACGCGTAACCTGCGGTGCATGCACGACCAGCCGCAGGATGTATTGATCGACGCGTATCCGGAAGAGGAATACTGGCAAGACCTGTTGAAGGTCACCGGCGGTCTTACTGATGAGAAGCTTGCACGCATTGCCATTCGTGCATCCTCTTCTTGCCGCGACTGGATGCGCTCACATGGGGTGCATTTTCAGCCACCTCTGTCAGGCGCGCTGCACGTAGCCCGTACCAATGCTTTTTTCATGGGTGGCGGCAAGGCGCTGGTGAATGCGTACTTCCGCAGCGCCGAACGGTTGGGTGTGAAAATCCGGTACAACGCCCAGGTCACCGACATTGAACTGGACGATGGAAAATTCGTCGCGGCCCACATTGGCGAGCATCAAGTCGACGGTCAGCGTGTAGCCGCAGAACGTATTGAAGCCCGGTCCTGCGTGTTGGCTGCTGGTGGTTTCGAATCCAATCGTGAGTGGTTACGCGAAGCCTGGGGCCAGAACGAGCGCGGTGAATGGCCAGCCGACAACTTCCTGATCCGCGGCACCCGATTCAACACCGGTATTTTGCTGCGGCGCATGCTTGATCTTGGCGCTGACGTGATCGGCGATCCGACGCAAGCACACATGGTTGCAATCGATGCCCGCGCGCCACTCTACGACGGCGGTATCTGTACGCGAATCGACTGCGTATCACTGGGTGTAGTGGTCAATCGTGACGGCGAACGTTTCTACGACGAAGGTGAGGATTTCTGGCCGAAACGCTATGCAATCTGGGGGCGCCTGGTCGCCGGACAACCAGGGCAGCAGGCCTACTCGATCATCGATCAACAAGCCATCGGGCGCTTCATGCCTCCCGTCTTTCCAGGGACTACCGCGAATACCCTGCAAGAACTCGCCCGTCAATTGAAGCTACCCGAAGATCAATTCGTAAGGACCGTAGAGGGTTACAACAACGCCTGCCGCGTCGGTACGTTCGATCACACGGTACTGGACGACTGTCACACCCACGGATTGACCCCGGCCAAAACTCATTGGGCGCGGCCGTTGGTGAAACCGCCTTTCTATGCCTACCCGCTGAAACCCGGTGTCACGTTCACCTACCTCGGCCTCGCCACCGACGAAACCGCCGCCGTGCACTTCAACGGAGAAGCGAGCCCCAACCTGTTCGTAGCCGGAGAAATGATGGCCGGCAATGTACTGGGCAAGGGCTACACCGCAGGTATCGGCATGGCCATCGGTACAGCGTTCGGCCGTATAGCCGGCGCACAAGCGGCCGCCGCTGTGGGCTTTGACGCTTCATCTGTGAATACGGAGTCCTCACATGCAACTGTTTGATCCCAAAGCATCGGGCGACTTGATCCCGGTGCTGAATCTTAACGAAAGTGAAGTCGAGAGGCAGATGACCATCTGCAATGCTTGTCGTTATTGCGAAGGTTTCTGCGCGGTATTTCCGGCAATGACCCGGCGCCTGGAGTTCAATCAGGCGGACATCCATTACCTGGC
>JBILYW010000492.1:0-3433 GCA_044377555.1 Pseudomonas sp. | reverse complement strand
GGAGCGGGCATCCGGGCCATCAACGCCTGTCAGGCCGCTTTGGGCCAGATAGGTGCGTTCGTTGCCGTTATCAAACAACTGGAACGGAACGTCCGGGTGATCCTGGCGACGTGGATAAAGCGGCAGACGCAACTGGGCGATATCGCCACCCTGTGGATCAATTGCAATGTCCAGAACATCCGTTTTTACGTGGATGAGATCTTTGCTTGCAGCCACCGGAGTTTCAGTCGGTGTGCTGGTATCAGTATTGGCGCTGGGTACATCGGCACTGTTCGAAGCGTTGTTACCTGAAGCCGTGTCGGGCAAAGCCGGCGCGGTTGTGCTGCTGGCGGCAACATTCTGAGTCGGCAGGGCAGCTTGGCCGTAGTCCTGGTTCCATTTCAGAACCATAACGTAGGACACGACTGCGAGAGCGACGATCAGGATCGTGCGTTTAATATCCATGATTACTCGGCCATCAAGAAGAACGGGAGGTAGGGATAGGTGGAACCGGGTCGTAACCACCGGGATTCCACGGGTGACAGCGACCTAAACGACGAAAGGTCAGCCAGCCGCCGCGTAGAAGGCCATGATTTTCGATGGCTTCCAACGCGTAGCAGGAACAACTGGGGTAGAAACGGCAGTGGCTGGCCATCAAAGGACTAATGGCATAGCGATAAAACTGGATCGGAACGAGCGCCAGTTTACGCATCAGGACTGCCTACCCCTACAGTTTCGGTTTTTACTGCTGGAACTGGCGTATTACGGGCCAGACGCTTCCAGAGTTTGCCGAAATGCTGAATCAATTCGGGGTTCTCTACGTCACCCAAACCTTTGCGCGCGACGATAACGATATCCCAACCAACCAGTAAATCCTGGTGGAGACGAAACGATTCACGCATCAAACGCTTAAGGCGATTGCGCTCAACGGAGAGCTTTACGCTCTTTTTCCCGATCACTAACCCAAGGCGGGGGTGATCAAGATCGTTGCTACGCGCAAGGAGCAGGAGATTTTTCCCCGGAACCTTGCCGGTGGGGGAGTCAAAGACTGCCTTGAAATGTCGGGGAGTGAGTAACCGCTTTTCCCGACTGAAGTCCTGACTCACCACCATTGTCTGATTATCAAACTGCCAGACGTGCACGGCCTTTGGCGCGGCGACGCGACAGGACTGCACGGCCGTTTTTAGTAGCCATGCGTGCACGGAAACCGTGAGTGCGGGCGCGTTTGATAGTGCTTGGTTGGAAAGTACGTTTCATGTCGTGCTACCTGGTTCGTCCACAACGGGCCGGAATGGCCCCCGTTTTAAGAGACCGGCGATTCTAGAGAAAGCAAGCCGATAGGTCAATTTCCAACCAACGTTTCCCGGTAAATAGATGTTTGGCGTTTTGCACAAGCCTTTCGCCTGCCAACTATAGAAATAAAAAAATGAAGTATTTAAAGCTCTTTTAAAGATGTAACTACTCTTACAGGAGCCATTTTCTGTGGATAACTTGATACAGCCCTTACAGGTAAAGGCTTTCAGCGATCAGAAAGGTTGTCCAAAAACCGTGCTCTGCCTGTGCTGCACCCGCGGATAAGCTGTGCATGAAAGGCCTACTTATCCACAGGCCAGTTATGCACAGAGTTTCGACCCCACTTGTGCAATGGGCTTAGGCCCGCTTATCCACAGACCTTATGCACATACCATTTGTCGCTTTGTTTACCGTAAAAAGCCGGATTCCTCCTTATTTGCAGGCAACCTACATGTGGATAAGTAGGCCAGCGGCCGTTACAATGGCGCCTGTTTTTGCCTCACCGGCTTTCAACTTAGGGGATATCCGTGTCAGTGGAACTTTGGCAGCAGTGCGTGGAGCTTTTGCGCGATGAGCTGCCTGCCCAGCAATTCAACACCTGGATCCGTCCACTACAGGTCGAAGCCGAAGGCGACGAGTTGCGCGTGTATGCACCCAACCGTTTCGTTCTCGACTGGGTTAACGAAAAGTATCTGAGCCGTTTGCTTGAACTGTTGAACGAGCACAGCAATGGCATGGCGCCAGCGTTGTCCTTATTAATAGGCAGCAAACGCAGCTCGGCGCCTCGTGCTGCCCCCAATGCGCCACTGGCCGCAGCGGCTTCCCAACAAGCGCCTGTGCCTGCGAGTCCATCGACCAGCCAAGCCTCTGCTCCCGCCCCGGCCCCTAAACAGGCGGCTCAGGCGAGCGAAGAGCCTTCGCGAGCCAGCTTCGATCCAATGGCTGGCGCCAGCTCGCAGCAAGCGCCTGTGCGTGCCGAACAGCGCACCGTTCAAGTTGAAGGTGCGCTCAAGCACACCAGCTACCTGAACCGCACCTTTACCTTCGAAAACTTCGTTGAGGGCAAATCCAACCAGCTGGCTCGCGCTGCGGCGTGGCAGGTGGCGGATAACCCCAAGCATGGTTACAACCCGCTCTTCCTTTATGGAGGCGTTGGCCTGGGTAAGACTCACTTGATGCACGCGGTGGGTAACCACCTGTTAAAGAAGAACCCGAATGCCAAGGTTGTTTACCTGCATTCCGAGCGTTTTGTAGCCGACATGGTCAAGGCCCTGCAGCTCAACGCTATCAACGAGTTCAAGCGTTTCTACCGCTCGGTAGACGCCTTGCTCATCGATGACATTCAATTCTTTGCGCGCAAAGAGCGGTCCCAGGAAGAGTTTTTCCATACCTTCAACGCCCTGCTTGAAGGTGGTCAGCAAGTGATTCTGACCAGCGACCGTTACCCGAAAGAAATCGAAGGTCTCGAAGAACGCCTCAAGTCACGTTTCGGCTGGGGTTTGACGGTAGCCGTCGAGCCGCCAGAGCTTGAGACCCGGGTCGCGATCCTGATGAAAAAGGCTGATCAGGCCAAGGTCGATCTGCCCCACGATGCTGCGTTCTTTATTGCCCAGCGTATTCGTTCCAACGTGCGTGAACTCGAAGGCGCGCTCAAGCGCGTGATCGCTCACTCGCACTTCATGGGCCGCGATATCACCATCGAGTTGATCCGTGAGTCCCTGAAAGACTTGCTGGCGCTGCAAGACAAGCTGGTCTCTGTGGATAACATTCAGCGCACTGTGGCTGAGTACTACAAGATCAAGATTTCGGACCTGCTGTCCAAGCGTCGCTCGCGCTCGGTAGCACGACCACGTCAGGTTGCCATGGCACTGTCCAAAGAGCTGACCAACCACAGCTTGCCGGAAATCGGCGACGTGTTTGGCGGTCGCGATCACACCACGGTCTTGCACGCATGCCGCAAGATCAACGAGCTCAAGGAATCCGACGCGGACATCCGTGAGGACTACAAGAACCTGCTGCGTACACTGACAACCTGATGACACCAGCGCAGCTTATTAAGGCAAGGGACTAGACCATGCATTTCACCATTCAACGCGAAGCCCTGTTGAAACCCCTGCAACTGGTCGCCGGCGTAGTTGAACGCCGCCAGACCTTGCCGGTA
>JBILYW010000491.1:0-3439 GCA_044377555.1 Pseudomonas sp. | reverse complement strand
ACTACGTCAGCCACTGGCGCCACAACCGGAGCCACGACCACGGCCGGGGCAGGTGCAACAACCGGAGCTACAACCACGGCAGGCGCGGCCGCCACAACCGGAGCGGCTGCGACTGGGGCCACAACCGGCGCTTGAGCAGGCGCGGCTGCGGCTGCGGTCAATGTCGCGAGCCCCAGGTGTGTCGCATTGCCGGTGCCGGTGGCGTAGACATTGCCCGTTGCATCGACGGCTTTCCAGCTGACGCTGGCGCGCGGGCATTCTTGCTCGAGGATAAAGGGCAGTTTGCTCAGCAGCACGTTCAACGGCTTCTGATCATCCCAGGCCGGGCGTTGCATGGTGATGGCGATCTCCGGTTTGCACCAGGTGTTCGCCTCCCCTTCAACCACTACGTGGATCTGTTCAGACTTGGAGTAGGCTAATTCATGTGAGTAAGCTTGAGGCGCAAGGCCCCAAGCACTCACCACTGCGAGGGCAAGTGCATGGTTCTTCATGGGGTTCCTTAGATGAGTTCCCAGGTGCCGTTGGCTTGCTTGCAGAAGGTGCTGTTTTCCTGCTCGCTGTCGCCGTCTGCCGCTTTGAGGCTTACGGTCACGGGGCGGCACGAGGTTTGTGCCACAACCTGCTGGGTTGGCAGCGACGGGATCGAGTCCAGGTCAAACGCACGGGTTTCCTTGTCGGCCGAGACATTCATCTCGTCGAGGTTGGCAGCCGGCTTGATGTTTTTGGCCATGGCCACAGACTTTGGCTCGACCAGGCCTTTGTGCACATAACCCACGGTCACACCCTTGCGGCCCACCAGGATCCAGTCGCCGGTAGAACCCACTGCGGTGAACTCCGTGCCTGGCTGCAAACCGCCGACCTTGCCCGCATTTTTGTTGGGCGCCGAGCGGACGTTGGAGCTGCTCTTGGTCATGTACGGCTCGTTGATAAGCTTCATCGACGGCACCGCAGCAATCTTGGGAGCACGTTTGACTTCAACGGTTTTGGTGTCGGTGAACTCTTTGCCCTGGACGATCTCGGCAGTCGCGCCCGAGTGCGCGGAGGTCCACTTCACAGGCTGCCCCGAGGCCGTGGCTGGCTGGTTCAGCACGTCTTGAGTGCGCTGTGCCAGAGCCTGACGGTCTTGATCATCAAGCTTTGCGCCAATCTTGTTGCCGATGTAGCCGCCGAGGGTACTGGTCAGCAACACGGCGATGATTTTGCCATTGCCCTTGCCCATAAAGGATCCGGCCACTGCGCCCGCGACAGCGCCGATGGCGGTACCGGCCTGCTGCTTGTTGATACCCATCTGGGCACAGCCCGAACTGGCCGCAATCGCGACCGCAAGGATTGAAACGATGAATTTGTTACGCACGGTGAATCTCCCTTTTATGTTTCTTCACTCCGCTCTCAGCAGAGGCTTTGTCAGGTTGTAAAGCATGGCCTGCGAGGTCATTGCCCAGTTGAACACCGAGGCCACGACCATCGGTTGCCGGCCCAGGCTTCTGAATGCATCGCGGTACCCGGCCGAATCGACAATGCCGTTGCTCAAGGCCAAAGGCACAATGACGATCAAGGCAATGGCGGCCGGGCGCACGAAACGAATGCGTCCGGGCAAACGGCTCAGGGCTTCAATGCCGGAAATGATCAACACCACCAGGCTGATGGCGCCGAAGAACAACCCGCTCAACAGTGAAAACGGGATGAACCACATGTTCTTCACCACATTCAGCCCTTCCAGACCCTTGATGTCCGTGTGGGCCACATCGAACGCCATGTTCTCGGCAATCGCGGGCAGATAGCTCTGGAATTGTTGGCGCGTCGCCAGCAGGTTCATCCCTTTCACGTAAAAGGGTCCCAGGGTGCTTTTGGCCATGTGGCGGATTTCGTCTGAATTCATCAGCGCGTCGCGGCTTCTTACCCCCGGGCTGATCGATCTGGCGTATTCATCGATCGTGGGCTGATAGCCCAGGTCGCGATCCCCTCGCGGCCACGGGATGGGTTTGTGCTCATGCCCCGCAATCCCTGCTGCACGAAACCCTTCAAGCTTGGTGTACTCGCGGATGATGTCGTCAACATCGGGCACGACGGTTTCATTGAGCCGCTCGTACAGGGCGTCGCCGTTGCGGGCGGTATAGCCGCGGAACACGGCAGCAGCAAAACCCTGAAAGTTCTTGTCGATACGGTTGACGTACGAACCCTGGACGCTCATCAACACCCCGAGGTTGGCGATAAAGGCCTTGCCCTCTCCTTGATCCTTGTAGGCCTTGTACGGCAGCCCGGGGATATTCAGCGAGTCATACAACAGCCCTTTTTTGGTCACGTAGGCGTACAGGCTGCTGACCCGCAGAGAGCCCGGGAACTGTTCGGCAATCCAGTCGGGCGCAGCGCCTTGAAACCACCAGGTGGCCGGCGTAACGATCAGGGTCGAGGCGACAAGCGAGATCCACAGCACCTTGCCCCGGGCCCGATAACGCCAGTAGCACAGACGCCAGACCAGCATGCACATACTGGTCGAAGCCAGGACCTGGCTATAGGTCTCAAGGTCTTCGAGTTTTTTGAGGGGGATATCGGCCCCTGCCATGTTCAAGAGTTCCGCGTTGAACAGAAGGCAGCAGATCAGATAAATCGCGTTCAAAGCATCAAGTGCGACGAGCATCCAACTGTTCCTTGTCAGAATTCGGGCCGTGCGCAGTAGATGGTGAGGTGCGCGCAAAGCGGCTGGCATTTTGCCAGCTAAGCCCTGGCCATACCACCCAAAATCGTGCCGTCATTCAAGAACACATGTTGCTGTATCGCTGCATATTCAAGGCCTGCACCCGCAAGGCGTGCTTGCGGGCGCAAGACCTGCAGGTTCAACCGAGGGGTTTGCGCCCAAAAAACGGGTGACTCGGGTCGTTGTAACCCGGTGTCGACGAATGCCCGGTCACCACCAGCTCATTCACAAGCGCCTCATCCTGCTCGGTGAAGCGGTAGTTCAGCGCCGGCACGTAGTCTTCCCACTGCTGTTCGGTACGCGGCCCCGCAATCGCCGAAGAAATCAGGGCGTTGTTCAGCACCCAGGCCAGGGCGAACTGCCCGGCACTGATGCCACGCTGTTCGGCGTGCTCACGGATGCGCTGGGCGAGGCTGAGGGATTCCGGGCGCCATTCCGTCTGCTGCAGGCGCAGGTCGTTGCGCCCGGCGCGGGTGTCCTGGCCCGGGGGCTGGTTCGGATCGTATTTACCCGTGAGGACGCCACGGGCCAGCGGGCTGTAGGAGATCACGCCAATGCCGTAATGCTCGGCAGCCGGCAAGTGTTCGACTTCGATCTGACGGTTGGCCAGGTTGTACAGGGGCTGGCTCACGCTGGGCCGCTGAATGCCCAGCAGGTCGGCGGTGCGGCTGAACTCGGCGAGTTTCCAGCCGCGATGGTTGGATAGCCCGTAACCGCGGATCTTGCCTGCGCGGATCAGGTCGT
>JBILYW010000490.1:0-3449 GCA_044377555.1 Pseudomonas sp. | reverse complement strand
ATTGCAGGTTTTTCAGCGGCGCATCGAGGCTGGCCAGGGTGGAGGCGGGTTGTTGACGCTTGAGGATGGTGTCAGACGCTTTGGTGATATCGCCGTGATCCAGGTCGCGCAAATAGAACAGCTCAAGGCGCAAGTCGCGTTGTTGGTTAAAGGCCTGTTGCGGGCTGACGTCGGGCTGGGTAAACAGGGCGGCGGCATAAATGTCGGCCCACAGGTAGGTCAGCACGATCTGGCCCTTGCGCTCCATGAGCTGCGAGCCGCTTCGCCATTGCTCGGGGAAGTTGGCTTCTTTTATCGGCCCGGGCTCGGTTGCCTGGCTGGTGGCGCTGAATATCAAAAAGGCAACGATCAACATCTGGCGCATGAGAGTGGGCTCTGATCGATGGTTGGGCACAGGTGACGCTGGCGAAGGCTGCGAAAGGCTGCATCGGCGAAGGCACAAGAGAGTGAAGCTCAATCACTGATGTAGTGAATACAAAAATAGCCAACGACCAGACCAAGGGTTAATGTTCGCGGCGTTCAGGCTTCTATAGACTGTGCCCCACGTTTTGATCCTTCATGGCGCTGGCCGCGACATGATTTAGCCGCAAGTGCCCCAATGGGTGCTTCGGCCTGTTCTGAGGAGTACGCATGGCTGTCTACAACTACGACGTAGTGGTACTGGGTTCCGGCCCGGCAGGAGAAGGTGCGGCAATGAACGCCGCAAAAGCAGGGCGCAAGGTAGCGATGGTCGATAGCCGGCGTCAGGTCGGCGGCAACTGCACGCACTTGGGCACTATCCCGTCCAAAGCCTTGCGTCACTCGGTTCGCCAGATCATGCAGTTCAACACCAATCCGATGTTTCGGGCCATTGGCGAGCCGCGCTGGTTCTCGTTCCCGGACGTACTGAAAAGCGCCGAAAAAGTCATCTCCAAGCAGGTGGCTTCGCGTACCGGTTTCTATGCGCGCAATCGCGTCGACCTGTTCTTCGGCACCGGCAGTTTTACCGATGAGCAAACCATTGAAGTGGTGTGCACCAACGGCGTCGTAGAAACCCTGATGGCCAAGCAAATCATCATCGCCACCGGTTCGCGCCCTTATCGCCCGGCCGATATCGATTTCAACCACTCGCGTATCTACGACAGCGATACCATCCTGAGCCTGGGCCACACCCCGCGTAAGCTGATTGTTTACGGTGCGGGCGTTATTGGCTGTGAATACGCGTCGATCTTCAGTGGTCTGGGTGTTTTGATTGAGCTGGTGGATAACCGCGAGCAGCTGCTGAGCTTCCTCGATTCCGAGATCTCGCAAGCGTTGAGCTACCACTTCAGCAACAACAACATCACCGTGCGCCACAACGAAGAGTACGAGCGGGTTGAAGGCGTCGAAAACGGCGTGATCCTGCACCTCAAGTCCGGCAAAAAGATCAAGGCTGATGCCTTGCTCTGGTGCAACGGCCGTACAGGCAACACTGATCAGCTGGGCCTGGAAAACATTGGCATCAAGGCCAATGGTCGCGGCCAGATCACGGTTGATGAGAACTATCGCACCACCGTGCCCAACATCTTTGCCGCGGGCGATGTGATCGGCTGGCCAAGCCTGGCCAGTGCCGCACACGACCAGGGGCGTTCGGCAGCGGGCAGCATCGTCGACAACGGCAGCTGGCGCTTCGTCAATGACGTGCCGACCGGTATTTACACCATTCCCGAGATCAGCTCGATCGGCAAGAACGAGCAGGAGCTGACCCAGGCCAAAGTGCCGTACGAAGTGGGCAAGGCGTTCTTCAAGAGCATGGCGCGGGCGCAGATTGCCGGCGAGCCCCAGGGCATGCTGAAGATCCTGTTCCACCGTGAAACCCTGCAAGTGCTGGGTGTTCACTGCTTCGGTTACCAGGCGTCAGAGATCGTGCACATCGGTCAGGCGATCATGAACCAGCCGGGTGAGCTCAATACCCTGAAGTACTTCGTCAACACCACGTTCAACTACCCGACCATGGCTGAAGCTTATCGGGTAGCTGCTTACGACGGTCTAAACCGGCTTTTTTGAGCGGCTCCGGCCGGTGGCCTGAGCCGGCCGGGGAGACCGATTTCAGCCATTCCCGAGGGTGGCAGTGGCCAAACCGGGAAAGTCTGTAATCAGGCTATCTACGCCGAAGTCGGCGAGCCTGCGCATCAGCGCAGGTTCGTTGACTGTCCATACCGACACATGCAAACCCTGGCGCTGGGCCTTTTCAAGGCGCTCAGGCGTGCAGAGTGTCCAGTTCAGCGCCAGCATCTGGCAACCATAACTCTGTGCCACTTTTATCGGGTCAAGCCAGGCGTACTCGGCTACCAGTCCGCGAGACAAATCCGGGGTCAGCTCCAGTGCCGCCCTGAGCACTTCGCGCGAGCTTGAGGTGACAGTAACCTTGTCCATGATGCCGTGGCGCACAGCCATTTCACGAATGGCCAGTACGGTAGTCGCAGCGCGGGTGCGAGATGCGCTTTTGACTTCCAGCTGCCAATGTTCGAAATCGCACTTTTCAAACAGCTCTTCAAGGCGCGGGATCGGGCACGGCTGCATCCAGCCCGGGCCGCCCTTGCGTGCGTCATAGGTCACCAGGTCGGCGGCGGTGTGCTCGATAACCTTGCCGCGCCGGTCAGTGGTGCGCTTGAGGGTCGGGTCGTGGATCACCATAAGTTCGCCATCTTTGGACAGGTGAAGGTCCAGTTCACAGCGACGAACGCCATGCTTGAGGCATTGCTCAAAGCTGGCAAGGGTGTTTTCCGGTGCTTCGCCTTTGGCGCCGCGATGGCCATAAATCAGGGTCACAGTTACTCCTTGTCTTTAGCTGCGGATTCGTCTTGTTCGCGGGCCAGTCGACGTGCCTGCGCCTGCTTTTGCAAAATGTAGCGCGCCAACAGCTGGCGTTGCGCATCGGTGATGGATTCGAATTCTGTGTCGATAGTGTAGTGGTCATCCTGCGCCTGGCAGTTGACGACCCGGGCGCGCAACAGCAAGCCCAGGGCTTGCGGCATCAGTACCAGCTTGACTGAAAGATGGCTGCCCGCCGGGCAGGGTTGCGGGTACTGAAACTCGATACCGCCTTCGGACAGCGTCACCGGTTGCAGCTCGCCGATCTCTCCCAGCACGGTTTGAGCGACGATCTGGCTGAGCAGGTCGACGCGTTTGTTGAGGGTTTTCAGGTAGCTGGACAGCGTGCGGTCACGCTCGCTGATCTGGCGCAGCAGGTGCTGGGACTCGAATTCGCTCAGGTGTAATTCGGTGAGCAAATTGAACAATGGCGACGCATCCTGCAACACTTCGCCGCTCGCGGCTTCGGGGGGCGACAGCGGGGTTATTTCCAGTGCGATCGTATCCTCGATACGGTAGTATTCGCGGCGATCTGCGTCATTTAATGTCGACATGGCGAACCCGTGATGGCGGCTGTGGTCTGAGTGTAAAGCTGCTTATCAGGCCCCGCCACAAGG
>JBILYW010000489.1:0-3463 GCA_044377555.1 Pseudomonas sp. | reverse complement strand
TCATTGCCTCGCCTGCGGGCAACACCACCAGGCTACGCGGCTCAAGTGCCTGATTTTCCAGCTGCGCTTCCCCTTCCAGTACATACAGCGCGCGCTCCGGGTGTTCGGCCGGGATAAGCAGTGTGGTTGCTGTTTGCATCTGCACTTCGGCATACAGGGTCGGTGAGAGCACTGGTACGGGTGAGGTCAGGCAGAAACCGGTGCCGGCAATCATACGGATTTTAACGCCCAGATTATCGCTGAACGGCAAGCTGTCGGCGGGGTGGTGGCTGTAGTGCCCCGGGCCTTGCTCGTGTTCCTTGGGGGACGCCAGCCAGACTTGCAGGCCATGCAGGCTTGAGCCTTGCGCGAGCGCAGCGGCGGGCGTGCGTTCGATATGGGCAATGGCCGCGCCTGCGGTCATCCAGCTCACGTCGCCAGGGCCGACTTGCTGGTCAGAGCCCAGGCTGTCCTTGTGCTGGAGTTGGCCTTCAAACAGCCAGGTCAGTGTAGACAGACCAATGTGCGGGTGCTGCCGGATGTTCATCCCGTGGCCGGGCGGGTAGTACGTAGGCAGCATGTGATCGAAAAACACAAAAGGGCCGACGCTGCGGCATTTGGCTGACGGCAGGGGGCGCAGGATCGGTTGGCCTTCGACCTCTTCGGCGCGCGGACTAATCACGGTCAGTGTGGGCATTGGACGGTCCCGGCAATGGAGAAGCGTTGAGCATAACCCAACGCTTCTCAGGCCTGCAGGTACAGCCTGTGCGCTACTGGCTGAAAGCGCCTTCAGACAGGTGGGTTTCGATGGTGATCTCGGCGGTGGTCATCAGTTTATGCACCGGGCATTTGTCTGCCACGTTGTGCAGCTCATCGCGCTGGGCGTCGGTCAGTACACCTTTGAGCGTCAGTTTGACGTGCAGCGCGTACTTGCCTTTTTGCTCTTCGCTGGCGTCGTGTTTGACTTCAACGGTCACGCCGGTGAGCGGGATTTCCTTCTTTTGCGCGTAGAGCTTGAGCGTCAGCGCCTTGCAGGCACCGAGGGCCGCGTCAAAGTAATCATGGGGGGAGGGGGCAGAGCTTTCACCGCCCATGGATTTAGGCAGATCGGTAAACACCTCGTGATCGTCGATTTTAATGCTGTGACGAAAACCTTCGTGGGACTCGGTAATAACGGTAACAGTCATGGCAAACCTCGGAGTGGCAGTGATAAAGGTCCTGATCTTTATAGAGCATACGGGGAGTCATGCGTTCCCTTTGATCCCGAACTGAAACCTTGCGTGGCCTCGCAGGTCTACTGGAGTTAATAAAACAGGAGGTGGCAGGTGCGATTGAAACACTGCGTTCTGGCGTTGGCCCTGGCGGCTTACGGCACTTGGGTCCAGGCCCGTGACTACGCCTATAGCGATGCGCACCTGCATTACGTCGATTTCTTCCAGGAAACGGCGGGGATGGACAAGTTGCTGGCGGCCATGGCTCAAAACCGTATCGAGCACGTCATGATCTCCGGTATTCCGGTTGCCAAGAAGTGGCATGAAGACGAGCCCAAGCGGCCACGCTACTACGCGGGTGATGATGCGGATGCCTACTGGTTCAGTGCAACGGATGTATGGGTGGCTGCGGCGGTCAGGGGATTGACTGCAAAGCAGCGTCGGCACTTTCATCCGTTTCTGTCAGGTTTCAATCCTAATGACAAAAATTCGGCGGCACATATCCAGCGCATGCTGGATCTCGACCCCGGGCTGTGGCAAGGCATCGGCGAGGTATTTACCCGCCATGATGACCTGACGGCGCTGATCGCCGGGGATACGCCGCGTGCCAACAATGAAGCCATGAACAAGGTTTACACCCTGGCTGGCGAACATGATTTGCCGGTTCTGTTGCACTCCAATATCACGTCTAAACGCGAAAGGAACCCGCTGTATCTGGCCGAGCTGGAGGAGCCCCTGGCCCGGCATCCCGATACCCGCTTTATCTGGGCCCACGCTGGCACCAGCGCCGAGATTCATCGGCATCAGACCCAGATGCCATTTCTACTGCCAACGCTCACCCGGCTATTGGCCACTTACCCCAATCTCTACGTAGACCTGTCCTGGAGCATGCTCACGCCTTATCTGCTGGATGAACAGGGAAAGGCAAGGCCTGAGTGGATCACGCTGGTAGAGCGCTTCCCGGGGCGTTTTATGCTGGGGTCGGATGTAGTGGGGCGTTTCGACAAGTTAGGTGAGGAATTACGCAGTTTTGACCCGTTCCTCGATGCATTGCCCTCAGATGTTGCGCAAAAGGTCGCGAGGGACAATTTCTTGTCCGTGTTGCCGAAGCCGCGTCCATAAGCTTTTTCCAGGCAAAAAAATGCCCCGAATGATCGGGGCATTTTTATTTCGCGAGTGGAAGGCTTATTTGCCAGTCCAGCGCTTCAGTACCAGGGTGGCGTTAGTACCACCGAAGCCGAAGCTGTTGCTCATCACATTGTTCAGCGTGACGTTCTCGCGGGTCTTGGTCAGGATCGGCATGTCGGCTACGACCGGATCGATTTCATCGATATTGGCCGAGCCGGCGATGAAGTTGCCTTCCATCATCAGCAAGCAGTAGATCGCTTCGTGAACGCCGGCGGCACCCAGGGAGTGACCCGACAGGCTCTTGGTCGAGCTGATGGCTGGCGCCTTGTCACCGAACACCGCACGAACACCTTCCATTTCCTTGGCGTCGCCTACCGGAGTAGAGGTGCCATGGGTGTTGAGGTAGTCGATCGGGCCGTCAACGGTGGACATTGCCATCTGCATGCAGCGGATGGCGCCTTCACCGCTAGGTGCAACCATGTCGTAGCCGTCGGAAGTCGCGCCGTAGCCGACGATTTCGGCGTAGATCTTGGCGCCACGGGCCAGTGCGTGTTCCAGCTCTTCAACCACGACCATGCCACCACCACCGGCGATGACGAAGCCATCACGGTTTTTGTCGTAGGCACGGGACGCTTTTTCAGGCGTCTCGTTGTATTGAGTGGAGAGGGCACCCATGGCGTCGAACAGGAACGACTGGCTCCAGTGCTCTTCTTCGCCGCCGCCGGCAAACACGATGTCCTGCTTGCCCAGCTGGATCTGCTCTACTGCAGTACCGATGCAATGAGCACTGGTGGCGCAGGCAGAGGAAATCGAGTAGTTCACGCCCTTGATTTTGAAGGGAGTGGCCAGACAGGCGGAAACGGTGCTGCCCATGGTCCGCGTGACGCGGTACGGGCCAACACGCTTGACGCCTTTTTCGCGCAGGATGTCCAGCGCTTCCATCTGGTTCAAGGTCGACGCGCCACCGGAGCCGGCGATCAGGCCGGTACGCGGGTTGGAGACTTGCTCCTCGGTCAGGCCCGAATCAGTGATGGCGTCTTTCATGGCCAGGTAGGCGTAAGCCGCTGCGTGGCCGACGAAGCGATAGATCTTGCGATCGATCAGCTCTTCGAGAGGCAGGTCAATGGAGCCGGAAACCTGGCTAC
>JBILYW010000051.1:0-10554 GCA_044377555.1 Pseudomonas sp. | reverse complement strand
CTGATACCGGCCTCACCCCGCTTTGGGGCCGGTCAAGATGTGGGAGCGGGCGTGCTCGCGATGCATACGGCGCGGTCTACCTGCCGACCCCGGCGATACTATCGCGAGCAAGCCCGCTCCCACAGCGGTTATGTGGTCTCAGCGCCGATCCGCAACAACCCCGATCAACACCAGTACAACCAACAACACCGGCGCCAGGCTGTAGTTATTGAACTGGCTCAGACCGCGTTCGACCCACGGCGTGGCGTAGATCAAGGCGGCACCGCTGCCGATCAGGCACAACAATGCCATCAATGGCACGCGCAGGGCCCCGGCGATGCTGCCCAGGCGTTGCTCGACCCAACCCTTGAAATCGGCACCAAACAGCACCAGCAAGCAGCCAATCAGGGCCAGAGCGATCTCCGAGAGGTGGCTGCGGCTCCAGCGCGATACGGTGGCAAGCAGGTCGAGTACCAAGTCCATTCGAGTTCCTTAGGTCAAAAAGTGCTGCAGCAAGTCGTTGAGAAACAGCTGGCCTCGGGCAGTTGCCGCCAGACGTGACGGTTCGACCTGCAATAAGCCACTTTGTTCGGCAGCTTCGCGTCCTGTTTTCAGGCTATCGAGCGCCAGTCCTGTGCGCTGGGGGTAAAGCGCAGAGTCGACGCCATCGGTCAGGCGCAAGGCGTTCATTAGAAACTCAAAGGGTAGTTCTTCGGCTGTAAGTGTTTTCTCGCCTGCCTGAAAGTTTTTGGCTGGATTGAGGTAGTCCTTTGGTAGGCGGGTTTTCCAGGTGCGCTGGATACGGCCATCGGGATGGCTCAGTTTGCCGTGGGCACCGGCGCCGATGCCGATAAAGTCGCCAAAGCTCCAGTAGTTGAGGTTGTGCCGCGCCGGGCGACCGGGCTGGGCATAAGCCGAGACTTCGTACTGGGTGTAACCGTGTTCGGCGAGCAGCGCCTGGCCGGCTTCCTGGATGTCCCACAGTGTGTCGTCTTCGGGCAGGGTCGGTGGCTGGTTCCAGAACACCGTGTTGGGCTCCAGGGTCAGCTGATACCACGACAGGTGCGTCGGCTTGAGGGCGATAGCCTGGCGCAGGTCGCTCAGGGCATCGTCCAGCGACTGATCGGGCAAACCGTGCATCAAGTCCAGGTTGAAGTTGTCAAAGCCCGCCTGGCGGGCCATACCGGCCGCACGTACGGCTTCGTCACCATTGTGGATACGGCCCAGGGCCTTGAGCTTTTGCTCCTGGAAACTCTGGATACCAATCGACAGGCGATTGATCCCCAGCTTGCGGTAGGCCACGAACTTTTCCTGCTCGAAGGTACCGGGGTTGGCTTCGAGGGTGATTTCGATGTCGCCGGCGAACGGAATGCGGGCTTCAACCCCTTTGAGCAGACGGCCCAGCGCCTGGGCGCTGAACAGGCTCGGGGTGCCGCCGCCGAAAAAGATCGAGCTCAGCTCACGGCCATACACGGCGTGCAGGTCTTGATCGAGGTCGGCCAGCAGCGCGTCGACGTATTCGTCTTCAGGCAGTACGGGGCTGGCGGTATGGGAGTTGAAGTCGCAATACGGGCATTTGCGCACGCACCACGGAATATGGATGTACAGCGACAGCGGCGGCAGTTGCGTCAGCGGCGCGCGCGGCGCCTGCTGAGTAAAGCCAGCCTCACTGAGATAGAGCGGCTGGGGAGGTGTGTCGTGGGTCATTTCAGGCCCAAGCGCTGACGCAGCATGACCATGGCGCGGGCGCGATGGCTCAGCTGGTTCTTTTCGTTGGGGCTCAGTTCGGCGCTGGAGCAGTTGCGCTCGGGTACCCAGAACAGCGGGTCGTAACCAAAACCGTGCCCGCCACTGGCGGCAGGCAGGATGCGGCCTTGCCACAGGCCCTCACAGATAATTGGCAGTGGATCATCGGCATGGCGCACCAACGCCAGCACGCACACGAACTGCGCGCCACGCTCGGCTTCGGGCACGTCCTTGAGGGCGTCGAGCAGTTTGGCGTTGTTTGCCGCATCACCCTTGCCGTCGGCATAACGCGCCGAGTAAATACCCGGCGCGCCGCCGAGAAAGTCCACAGCCAGCCCCGAGTCGTCAGCCAGTGCTGGCAGCCCCGAGATACGCGCCGCGTTGCGGGCTTTAAGAATCGCGTTTTCAACAAACGACAAACCGGTTTCATCCGGTTCGACGCTGCTGAATTCTCCAATCGAGCGCAGTTGCACCGACTCGCCGAGCATGGCCTGAAGTTCTTTGAGTTTGCCGGCGTTATGGCTAGCCAGTACCAATTGCGTGATGTTCATCATTAGAGCGGAGCGACCAGTTGAGAGAATTTTAAGTCTGAAGTTTCGCCGTTGATCTTGAGCTCAATGTCAAAAACAAAGGTTTGAGGCTTATTGACCGGGAACTGGGCGAAATAATCGATCGCGCCGCTGTCATCGATCACTTGCTTGAAGGTCAGGGGGATGGCTTTTTTCTCGCCCTCTGCGCGCACGGTACCTTTGATCGTACTGGCGACTTTTTTACCGGCCGTGTCCAGGTTGATGTTCAGCCCGCCGAGCTGTTTGCTGCGTTCCAGCTTGTACTTTTGGGCGATGGCGGGGGACAGGAAGTCCGACATGTAGGCGTTGTAATTCACTTTTGTCTGGCCGACGACCAGGGCTCCGGCCGCCATTGCCTGCATGCCAAAACACATCGAAAGCAGTAGTAATCCAATACGACCCATCATTGTCTTTCTCCTTGAGCTCGCTGATTTAAACCGCGACCTGATGATCCTGAAGGCCAGGGCTGCTGACACGATAAATGCCAATCTCGCCCAACAGGTTAGGCCATATCTTGCTCGCCCACCCGTGTCGGTGTTGTTGATCTACGGCAAGGCGGTTGATCACGCGTGCTTCACGCCCGCGACACAGTGCCTCGAAGTCTTCGAAGGTGCAGAAGTGGATGTTCGGCGTGTTGTACCAGGTGTAGGGCAAAAAGTCGGATACCGGCATCCGTCCCTTGCTGGCCAGGTACCAGCGGCAGCGCCAGTGACCGAAGTTGGGGAAGGTGATGATGCACTGGCGACCCACGCGCAGCATTTCGTCGAGGATCCGGTCGGGGTAATGCACGGCTTGCAGCGCCTGGGTCATAACCACGATGTCGAAACTGTTGCTGGCGAAGTTGCCCAGGCCCTTGTCGAGGTCTTGCTCGATAACGTTGATCCCTTTGGCGACACACTCGGCGATGTTGTCCGGGTCGTTTTCCAGGCCGTAGCCGGTGACTTGCTTGTTGTCGCGCAGCCAGCTCAGCAGTTCGCCATCACCACAACCGAGGTCGAGCACGCGGCTGCCGGCGGGGATCCAGTCTTGGATGATTTCCAGGTCGGCTCTCATGGCGTTCTCACAGTTCTATGCGGTTCATGTAATTGCTGAAGGCTTGCAGGTAGCGGGGGATCGGGATCAGGAAGGCGTCATGGCCTTGCGGAGCATCGATCTCCAGGTAGCACACGTCTTTTTTCGCGGCCATCAGTGCATCCACCAGTTCCCGCGAACGGGCCGGCGAGAAGCGCCAGTCGGTGGTGAACGACATCACGCAGAAACGCGCCTTGGCCCCGGCAAAGGTTTTGGCCAGGTCGTCGTCGAAATTGGCCGCCGGGTCGAAGTAGTCCAGCGCCTTGGTCATCAACAGGTAGGTATTGGCGTCGAAGCGCCCGGAGAACTCTTCGCCCTGATAGCGCAGGTAGCTCTCGACCTGGAACTCCACGCTGTGGAAGTCGTAGTTGAGGTTTTCGTTCTTCAGCCCCCGGCCGAACTTCTCGCCCATCGAGTCGTCGGACAGGTAAGTGATGTGCCCCACCATGCGCGCCAGCATCAGGCCGCGCTTGGGGATCAGGCCTTTTTCCTGGAACGAACCGCCGTGGAACTCGGGGTCGGTGAGGATTGCCTGACGGGCGACTTCGTTGAACGCGATATTTTGCGCGGACAGCTTTGGCGCAGAAGCAATGGCCAGGCAATGGCGCAGGCGATCCGGGTAGCTGATGCTCCACTGCAAGGCCTGCATGCCGCCCAGGCTGCCACCGATCACGGCCGCCCATTGGTTGATACCCAACCGGTCAGCCAGACGTGCCTGGCTGTGTACCCAGTCTTCAACGGTCAGTACCGGGAACTCGGCGCCAAACGGGCGGCCGGTTTCGGGGTTGATGCTGCTCGGGCCGGTAGAGCCGTTGCAGCCGCCAAGGTTGTTCAGGCTGACGACAAAGAACTTGTTGGTATCAATCGGCTTGCCGGGGCCGATGCAGCTGTCCCACCAGCCGGGCTTGCGCTCGTCGACGCTGTGAAAGCCCGCCGCGTGGTGGTGCCCGGACAGCGCGTGACAGATCAGCACGGCATTGCTGCCCGTGGCATTGAGCTGGCCGTAGGTTTCGTAAATCAGGTCATAGGCAGGCAGTGAGCGGCCGCAGGCTAAAGCCAGGGGCTCGTTGAAGTGCGCAGTTTGCGGCACAACCAGACCAACGGAATCGGGGGGAAAGGCAGCTGGCATCGACCCTGCTCTCATTTAAATGAGGCGTAAGTCTAATGAGCGTGGGACCCAGCAGCAAGCAATGGTCTGGGCTGATTTTATGACGTGTGTGCAAACGATGTAGGAGCGGGCTTGCTCGCGATACAGGCAGCACGGTGTATCTGCCTGATTGAGTTGATGCCATCGCGAGCAAGCCCGCTCCCACAGGTTCAGGGTCTGGCCAGCCCCGGCAAATCCGGCAGTTTTTTCGGGGCGTGCACCCGCACCCGTTTCTGCCGGTTGAGTTCGCCGCTGATCAGGCTTACCTGGCTTTTCGAGATGCCGAATGCCTTGGCCAGAAAAGCCGTCAGGTGGGCATTGGCCTTGCCTTCTACCGGTGGGGCGGTGAGGCGGATTTTCAGGCGGTCACCGTGCAGGCCGGCAAACTCATCGCTGCTGGCCTTGGGTTGCAGGTGACAGTCGAGAATCAGGTCCTCGCCGTCCCAGCGGAAGTAGCTCATCAGATCAGGCCGAACAACACGACCGGCATGCCGACGTACATGGCCAATGGCGGGATCACGAAGCTCTGGATCAGCTGGATCAACATGAATGCCAGGATCGGCGAGATATCCAGGCCACCCATGCTTGGCAGGAAGCGGCGCAAGGGTGCCAGCGCAGGTTCGGTGATCTGGTTGACCAGTTCAGCGCCCGGGCTGGTGCTGCCCGGTGCAACCCACGACAGGATCACGCTGATGATCAGGGCGAAGAAGAACACCTTCAAAAACAGCGCGGTCACGCCGATGATCGCCCAGGCCAGCAGGCCCAGCACGTTGAACGACATGTAGCTGAGTGTCAGCACGACGGCGAAGATCACCATTTGTACGACGATGGCCAGCACCAGTGACGACATGTCCAGGCCGAACACGCTCGGGATCACGCGGCGCAAAGGCTTGAGCAGTGGCTGCGTAGCCTTGACCGTGAACTGGCACAGCGGGTTGTAGAAGTTGGCACGTACCAGTTGCAGGATGAACCGCAGCAGGACGATCAGCAGGTAGAGGCTACCCAGGGTTTGAATTACAAAAATGGCAGCGCCATTAAGTCCGGACATCATGTGCTCCTTATTGACCCAGTTGTTCGGCCATTTCGGCCGAGCGGTGCGCGGCGGCACTCAATGCTTTTTCGACCATGGTTGCAAAACCATCGGCCTGGAATGATTTGATCGCGGCTTCGGTGGTCCCGGCTGGCGAGGTCACGCGGCGGCGCAATTCGGCGGCGTCGACATCGCTGCCCACGGCCATGTGCGCGGCGCCCAGCGCAGTCTGCTCGGCAAGCTGCTTGGCCACTTCGCGGGGCAGGCCGAGTTTGACGCCAGCGTCGGTCATCGCCTCGATCAGCAGGAAGAAATACGCCGGGCCACTGCCAGACACAGCGGTCACGGCATCGATCTGTGCTTCAGTCTCAACCCACACCACAACGCCCACGGCGCTTAACAGCTGGTCGGCCTGCTGGCGTTGCTCGGCGCTCACGTCGGAGGTGGCGAACAGACCGCTCACGCCCTTGCCCAGCAGTGCCGGGGTATTGGGCATGCAGCGCACCAGCGGTTGGCTGCCCAGCCAGTTAAGCAGGCTGGCGCAGGTGATGCCTGCGGCAATCGACACCAGCAGTTGATGCGGCAACAGATGCGGGCGCAGGTCCTGGCACACGGCCTTCATGGCCTGGGGCTTGACCGCGATCACAATCACATCGGCGCCCTGAATGGCCTGTGCGTTGTCGGCAAACAGTTCGATGCCCTGCTCGGCTGCCACTTTGGCCCGAGTCTCGGCGCCCGGATCGCTGGCGCGGATCTGTGCAGCATCCAGACCTTTGGCCAACAGGCCGCCGATCAGGCTGGTAGCCATGTTGCCGGCTCCGATAAAGGCAATACGCGTCTTGCTCATAACAGATCCTTATAAAAAATGAGGTCGGTCTTCTCAGGCCTGGCCGTAGTCGCGGGCGCCGAAGAGTGCCGTACCAATACGCACCCAGGTGGCGCCTTGGGCAATGGCCGATTCAAGATCGTGGCTCATGCCCATGGAAAGCGTGTCGAGCCCCAGGTTCAGGCTTTCTTGCAATTGGCGAACGGTCGCGAAAGCGGCGTCTTGTTCGGCGCGGTCTTCGGTCGGTTCCGGTATTGCCATCAAGCCGCGCAACTTCAGGCGTGGCAGCGCACTGATAGCGTTTGCCAGTGCAGGCAAGTCTGCCGGGGTGCAGCCCGATTTGCTGGCTTCACCACTGACATTGACCTGTATGCAGATGTTGAGCGGCGGCAGTTCTGCCGGGCGTTGTTCAGACAAACGCTGGGCAATTTTGAGCCGGTCCACGGAATGCACCCACGCAAAATGCTCGGCGATATCGCGCGTCTTGTTCGATTGAATGGGGCCGATGAAGTGCCAACTCAAGGGCAGGTCGGCTAATTCAAGCTGTTTGGCGCGGGCTTCCTGCAGGTAGTTTTCGCCAAAGTCGCGAACCCCTGCGGCATAGGCTTCACGCAGCGCGGCGGCAGGTTTGGTCTTGCTGACAGCGAGCAGGTGAATGCTCGTTACATCACGTTGCACAGCCAGTGCAGCTGCACGGATGCGAGCCTCAACCAGCGCAATGTTGCCTGCTATCGTGGACATTCGTTTAAGCCCGCCGTTGTGAAAGTCTGCGGCATTCTACTGGAATTGGGAGGGGGGATGGATATCGCCGACCTGTTGGCGTTTGGCGTCAATCACGGGGCTTCGGACGTGCACCTGTCGGCAGGTGTGGAGCCCATGCTGCGCATCGATGGCGAAGTCAGGCGCAGCGGGCTGCCCGAGTTGGCGCCCGGTGAGGTGCGTGAGCTTATCCACAGCGTGATGACTGACACCCAGCGCCTGGGGTTTGAGTCGCATCACGAGGAGGATTTTTCATGCGTGGTGACCGGTTTGGGACGCTTCCGGGTGAATGCCTTCGAACAGCAACGCGGTGCGGGGGCTGTTTTTCGCAGCATTGCCCAGGTGGTGCCGAGCCTTGAATCACTTGGCCTGGGCGAAGTATTCAGCCAGTTCTGCCACATGCCGCACGGGCTGGTGCTGGTCACGGGGCCGACCGGCTCGGGGAAGACCACGACCCTGGCGGCAATGATCGATCACCTCAACAGCACCCGCCAGCAGCACATTCTCACCATTGAAGATCCGATTGAGTTTATCCACGAGTCACGCCGATGCCTGATCAACCAGCGCGAGGTGCATCGCGACACCCATAGCTTTGCTGCGGCGTTGCGTTCGGCCATGCGCGAAGACCCGGACGTAATCATGCTGGGCGAGATGCGCGATCTGGACTCCATCCGGCTGGCGCTGACGGCGGCAGAAACCGGGCATCTGGTGTTTGCCACCCTGCACACGCCTTCGGCGGCCAAGACCATTGACCGGGTGGTGGACGTGTTCCCGGCTGAAGAGAAGGCGATGGTGCGCTCCATGCTGTCGGAGTCACTGCAGGCGGTGATTTGCCAGACGCTGGTCAAGAAGAAGGGCGGGGGGCGGGTAGCGGCGCATGAGGTCATGCGGGTTACACCTGCGATCCGTAATCTGATCCGTGAAAACAAGGTGGCGCAGATGGTTTCTGCGATCCAGACCGGCGGGGCGCTAGGCATGCAGACGCTGGAGATGAGCCTGAACAGGCTGAGAGAGCAGGGGGTGACCCAATAACTGGGTAGTTTTTGTGGGAGCGGGCTTGCTCGCGATTCAGGCTGCGCGGTTCAGCAGGTAAACCGCATCGCTCAAGTCGCGAGCAAGCCCGCTCCCACAGATCAGAAGCAGCGCTTTAGCGTTGCACAACCTGCAGCGTGGCTTTCTCTTTAGGCAATACACGCTTGGCAACCACGTAATGGCTCTGCCAGTAAGGCTTTTTCAGGGTGTCGATGGTCACGGACTTGCCGCGACGAGGAGCATGGATAAACCGGTCGTTGCCCAGGTAGATGGCGACGTGGTTGACCTTGCGGCTCTTGATGTTGAAAAACAGCAAGTCGCCTGGTTTCAGATCCTTGCGTTCGACCTTTTGCCCATGACCGCTGGCCATTTCGCTGGAAGTGCGAGGCAAATCGACTGCCGACACGTCGTTAAAGGCGTATTTGACCAGCCCGCTGCAGTCAAACCCTTTACTTGGGCTGCTGCCGCCCCAACGATAAGGGGTGCCCAGCACGTTCACTGCACGGCTCAAAACCGTGCTGCTCTGCTTGTTCGCGGCGGCCAGTGAAGCGGTCGCAATTTTGCCGGGGGCTTGGCGGTGGGCTTTACTGGACGCAGGACGTGCTACGGTTTTGCTCGTAGTCTTGCTGTTAGAGGCGACAACGGTGGCGTTCGCAGATGATTTTGCGGTGTAGCCAGTGAAGCCTGAAGGAAGATGTTGCTCACGATTGGTGGCGTGGGCGGCCAGTGGCAATAATAGGCAAATGGTTAGCCATGTCTTGAATATAGGACGCATTCGGCAGGGCTCAATGGTTATAAACGCGAAACTTTATAACAGCTTTTTTGTCCTTTCTCAGGCCATTTGTCGGTTGGACTATGGGGTCAAATTCCGCAAGCGTGGTGGCAAATTGTCACATGGCAACGGTGCAAGTCAGGTACTACAAGGCTTTGCGCCAATTCTTGTAAGACACTTTTACCTGTTACGTGACAGTAAAAAAGTCACAAAAAAAACCACAATATTTTTCTATCAGCAGCAAAGAGGGCATTTATGAGCGGCTATCGAGATGATGTACAGCGCGATACTCACAGCAAAGTGCTGGGCTATTTGCTGTGGATTTTTGGTTTTCTGGGAGCGCACCGCTTCTATTACGGCAAGCCGGTGACCGGGACGATCTGGTTTTTTACCTTGGGCTTGCTGGGTATTGGCTGGTTGATCGACCTGTTCCTGATCCCGAGCATGGATCGTGAAGCCGACCTGCGTTTCACTTCAGGTGACACCGACTACAGCGTGGCCTGGATTCTGCTGACGTTTCTGGGGTTGTTCGGCGTACACCGCATGTACATGGGCAAATGGATCACGGGGATCATCTACCTGTTCACCGGTGGTTTGTTCCTGATCGGTATCCTTTATGACTTCTGGACCTTGAACGAACAGATCTCGATCAAGAATGCCGAGCGTCGTTAAGCAGTTGCACATTAAACCCTGTGGGAGCCGGCAAGCCCGCTCCCACAGGGGCACATCAGGATTTCAGCCTTCGTAACTGATCCGGCCATCCACCAGCGTGTAACGAACGGCACTCGGCAGGCAATGGCCGAGGAACGCGCAGTTGTCGCCTTTGGAAAGCCAGGTTTCACCGGCTACGGTCGAGGCCGCCGGATCAAACAGTACCAGGTCCGCAGGCGCACCCACCGCCAGCTTGCCGGCAGGCAGGCGCAGGGCCTGAGCCGGGCCTGCGCTGAGGCGCGCAAGCAGTGTCGGCAAATCAAGCAAACCGTCTTCCACCAGGGTCATGGCCAGCGGCAGCAGCAGTTCAACACTGCTCATGCCCGGCTCGGTCGCGCCGAAGGGTGCCAGTTTGGCGTCGCGTTCGTGAGGCTGGTGATGGCTGGAGATGGCTTGCACCACACCCGACTTCACTGCCTCGCGCAGACCGTCGCGGTCGGCACGGGTGCGCAGCGGCGGTTGCACGTGATAAACGCTGGAGAAATCCACCAGCGCTTCATCTGTCAGGATCAGCTGGTACAAGGCCACGTCGGCCGTGACTTTCAGGCCACGCGCCTGGGCCTGGGCGATCAGGGCCACGCCCCGGGCGCTGGTCAGCTGGCTGAAGTGCGCCCGCACGCCGCTTTGCTCAACCAGCAGCAGGTCGCGGGCCAGGGCCACGGTTTCGGCAGTTTCAGGAATGCCCGGCAAACCGCGGAATGCCGCCATCGGGCCGTCGTGGGCAATGCCGCCTTCGGCCAGGTCGCGGTCCTGGGAGTGGAAGATCACCGTCAGGTCGAACGTCGCGGCGTATTCCAGCGCCCGGCACAGGGTGCGGGTGTTGGTGAAACTGTTGAGGCCGTTGCCGAAGGCGACGCAACCGGCGTCACGCAGCGCAATCAGCTCTGCCAGCTGCTCGCCCTCCAGGCCTTT
>JBILYW010000488.1:0-3477 GCA_044377555.1 Pseudomonas sp. | reverse complement strand
ATCCATTGGTTTGACGAAGCGCATGTCGACCACGGTGGCGTCGATCTTTTCTGCGACTTGCAGGGCTTCGGCCAGCTGCACGCCAAATACCAGCATGGCGACTTTCGAACCCTGGCGACGAATCACGGCCTTGCCGATTTCCAGCGGTTCAAGGGTTTTCTCGATCGGTGCGTTCGGGCCTGTACCGCGCGGGTAGCGCACCGCCGCCGGGCCGTTGTACCGGTGACCGGTGGTGAGCATCTTGCGCAGTTCGTTCTCGTCGCTCGGGGTCATGATGACCATGCCCGGGATGCAACGCAGGAACGACAGGTCGAAACTGCCGGCGTGGGTCGGGCCGTCTTCGCCCACCAGGCCTGCACGGTCGATGGCGAACAGCACGTCCAGGTTTTGCACGGCTACGTCATGCACCAACTGGTCGTACCCGCGCTGCAGGAATGTCGAATAAATCGCGACGACGGGCTTGGCGCCTTCGCAGGCCATACCGGCAGCAAAGGTCACAGCGTGCTGTTCAGCAATCGCCACGTCGAAATAGCGCTTGGGGAAGCGTTCGCTGAAGGCGATCAGGTCCGAGCCTTCTTTCATGGCCGGGGTGATGCCCACCAGACGCTCGTCGGTAGCCGCCATGTCGCACAGCCACTCGCCAAACACGGCGGAGTACTTCGGCCCGCTCGCCACTTTAGGCGCCGCTTTGGGCACGCCCAGCGGCTCAAGTTTGGTGATGGCGTGATAACCGATCGGGTCTGCTTCGGCCGGGGCGAAGCCTTTGCCTTTTTTGGTGACGATGTGCAGGAACTGCGGGCCCTTGAGGTCGCGCATATTGCGCAGTGTCGCGATCAGGGTCGGCAGGTCGTGGCCATCGATCGGGCCGATGTAGTTCCAGCCCAGTTCCTCAAACAGCGTGCCGGGCACCAGCATGCCCTTGGCATACTCTTCGGTACGGCGGGCTATTTCCCAGGCGCCGGGCAAGCGTGACAGCACTTTTTTACTGCCTTCGCGCATGCTGGCGTAGGTACGGCTGGAGAGGATCTTGGCCAGGTAATTTGACAGGCCACCGACATTGCGCGAGATCGACATGTCGTTGTCGTTGAGGATCACCAACATATTGGCATCCACTTCAGGCGCGTGGTTCAGGGCTTCAAAAGCCATGCCGGCGGTCAGCGCGCCGTCACCGATCACGGCGATGGCTTTGCGCTCGCTGTTTTGCAGGCGGGCGGCAATGGCCATGCCCAGCGCAGCGCTGATCGAGGTGCTGGAGTGGCCGACGCCAAAGGTGTCGTACTCGCTCTCGGCACGACGCGGGAAGGCGGCAATGCCGTCCTTCTGGCGCAAGGTCGCCATTTGCTCGCGGCGGCCGGTGAGGATCTTGTGCGGATAGGCCTGATGACCCACATCCCACACCAGCCGGTCGTCCGGGGTGTCGAACACGTAGTGCAGCGCGATGGTCAGCTCAATGACACCCAGGCCGGCCCCGAAATGCCCACCCGTCTGGCCGACGGTATACAGCAATTCCAGGCGCAACTCATCGGCCAGGGTTTCCAGCTCGGCTTCGGCCAGGCGGCGCAGGCCCGCAGGCGTGCCAGCCCGATCGAGCAGGGGCGTAGTCGGACGGTTGCGGGGGATCTCTTGAAACGTCGTTGGCATCAGGCGAATCGTTATAGGTATAAGAAGAGGCGGCAGTTTACCTTATGGAACGTAAGCTGCCCACGCAGTCTGGTATTCGTTAGTCAGACCTTGGCATTAGAACCGTAAGAAAATAGTCACTTACTGTGACTATTAGTGTCGGCGGTCCACGATATACCGCGCCAGTTCACGCAAGGGGTCGGCAGCTGCATCAAAATGTCGCAGGGCATTGAGTGCCTGATCGCGCAGTTCCAGTGCATAGCTTTTGGCGTGCTCCAGCCCCATCAGTGCCGGGTAGGTCGGCTTGTCCCGAGCGATATCGGCCCCTTGGCGCTTGCCCAGGGTGGCGGTATCGCTCTCAACATCGAGGATGTCGTCCTGAACCTGAAACGCCAGGCCAATGGCCCGCGCGTAGACGTGCAGTGCCTGCAGGTTGTCGGCGGTGGCGTTGCCGCTGGCCAGGGCGCCCAGTTGCACGCTGGCTTCTATCAGGGCCCCGGTCTTGTGCCGGTGCATGTTTTCCAGGGCGCACTGGTCGAGTTTCAGGCCGACGGAGCCCAGGTCGATGGCTTGCCCGCCAACCATGCCCGCGGGGCCTGCAGCCTGTGCGAGGGCGGTGACCATGCGCAAGCGGGTTTCAGCGTCCAGGGGGGTGAGTTGCGGGTCGAGCAGGGCGCTGAACGCCAGGCTTTGCAGCCCGTCGCCGGCCAGAATGGCGCAGGCTTCGTCGAATGCTTTGTGGGTGGTCGGCAGGCCGCGACGCAGATCGTCATCGTCCATCGCGGGCAAATCATCATGCACCAGCGAATAAGCGTGGATCAGCTCCACGGCACAGGCTGCGCCATTGGCCTGCGCGGGCGTGCTGCCCAGGGCTTCGCAGGCGGCATAGGCCAGCAGCGGGCGCACGCGTTTGCCGCCATTCATTACGCTGTAGCGCATGGCTTCGTAGAGGCGGGCCAACTCGGGTGCCGGGGCTACAAACAAGCGCTCAAGCGCCGCGTTGACGCGGGCCTGGCTGCTGATCTGGTAAGCATCAATCATTCGGACTGTTCCGCATCAAAGGGCTCTTGTGCCAGTTCACCGTCACGTTCAAGCAGGATCTGCACTTTCTGTTCAGCCTGGGCCAGTGCGCCCTGGCAATCACGGGTCAGGCGGATGCCTTGTTCAAAGGCGGTCAGGGAGTCTTCCAGCGACAGCTCGCCATTTTCCAGACGCTCGACCAGTGTTTGCAGGTCAGCGAGTGACTGTTCGAAATCCGGGGAAGCTTTTTTGCGGGCCATGGCGGCGTTCTCGGTAGGCGTTAAAACCGGCTGACACTAGCAGACCGCGGGTTTTGGGGCAAATCGGGGGGCTCCCCTGAAGCCCTTGACCTTCCAAGCGTGGCAAGTCGGATAAGTGCATCCAGGCCGTCTCCCGTTTCGAAGGGCACAACAATGAACATTAAACGCATTACTCAGATGACAGCGGCAGTCAGCGTCGCGCTCACACTTGCCGGATGCAAGGATTCACAGCCTTCTGCGGCTCCCGCCGGACCTCCCGGGGTTCCGGTGGCCGAGGTGATCGTTCGTCCGGTCACGCCACTTGTCGAGTTCACAGGCTCCCTGGCTGCGGTCAAGCGGGTTGAGCTGCGCCCGCGGGTCGCCGGTTATGTTCAGGAAGTGAGCGTGCCCGAGGGCCGATTTGTCGAGAAGGGCAGTCAGCTCTTTCTCATCGACCCAAGGGCGTTTCAGGCCGCACTGAACGCTGCCAAAGCCCGGCTGCGAGAGGCGGAAGCCGGGTCGATGCTGGCCCGGGCGCACTATGCACGGGCAGTGGAGCTCTTTGAGAAGAAGGTTATTGCCCGTGATCGGCTGGACA